>JAAZXD010000175.1:0-1823 GCA_014240355.1 Roseibacillus sp.
GATTCCGCAGGCAGCAGGGCGGTCACGTTCTGATTGCCGGGCAGGCGGGGATCGCTGCCGTCGGTGGTGTAGTAGATCTGCCCCCCTCCGGCATTCGGATTGGTGATGGCGAGGCTGGTTCCGGGGGAAATCACCCCTCCGTCCTGGCTGAAGACGGGCGGATTGTCGCTCTGGTCGTCGATCCAGGCCAGGCGGGCGGTCAGCCAGCCCTTCATCCAGTCGGTTTCATCACGGTAGGCCCGCCGGTTGCGGGCTCCGGCAAGGTTGCGGTCGCTCCCGGGCAGGGGCGCCGGGGGAGTCCAGCTCTGGGCGTTGGGCCAGAGGTGGTTGCCGAGGATGCGCCACTTCTGGAAGTTGCGTCGGGCCGGCGCATTGAGCAGGGACACGTAGTTGTCGATACGCGCCATCATGGCTTCGGTATCGAAGATGCCTTCCCGCAATTCGAACCAGCGGTCCCAGTAATGGAGGTTGAATTCAGGATCAAGGAAAAGGCGGCCGTACCAGGGATAGGCATTGTTGCTGAGCTGCGTGTAGTACCAGCCGTTGGGAAACTCACCCTGCAGATAGTCCGCATTCCCCAGGGAGAGGTTATAGTCCCAGACCGGAGAGGCCACGATCTTGCGTCCGCGATCCTTGTAGAAGTAGCTGCTCAAGCGGTAGCCATCGATGTTCTTGTAGACCTCCACCCAGATGTGGGTGTCGATGAAGGACTGCACGTCAATGAAGGTGCGGTAGCCGCGGGTGGGATGGTCGAAGCGGCTTCCCCAGAGGGCGTCCTCGAAACGGTCGACGTGGGCGTCGAGCCATTCCCGCTGGGTCTGGGTCGGTTGATCGGGTTCCACGAAGGCGAGGGAGTGGCCTTCCCTCCTGGTGTTGAAAGTGACGTCCACGGACTGGCCCTTGTCCTTCTTGAAGATGTAGCCTCCGGTCACCTTCGACCGGCCGTTGTCGCAGTTCTGCAGTTCCTTGATGTTCACGCGGTTGTCGTCCCGCTTGATCTTCTCCATGAAGACGTAGATCCCACGGTAGTCGGCGCTGGAGACATCCCCTCCGTTGGTGTTGAAATAGAGCTCACAGAAGAGGGTGCGGCTGGCGGGGTAGCCTATCTCCCGACTCGTCTCGTAGACGATCTTGTTGCGCATGAGCGACTTATCCGAGTAGGGCGCGTGGATCACCCAGTCCGATTCCTCGGAGAATCCGAAGATGCTCACGTTCTTGTCATCTCCTTCGCTGGTCCAGGTCTCGAAGGAGTACTGCTTCTTGGGGAATCCGGACGAGGTCTGTCCCCGCACGCGCATGCCGCCCCGTCCCTCGAAGTCGGGAAGGTCGGTTGGTCGGGCCACTCCGCTGGCGGGGTCCACGTCGATGAAGATCCCGTGGACCGGGCGCTTGGGGTTCTGCGAGTTGGAACTCGACTCAGCATCGATGTTGCGGCGGAAGGAGTCGATGATGATGAGGGGCAGGGGCGAACGCACGTTCTGCATGTTGGAGGCGAGCTTGATGAAGGTGCGGTCACGCAGGGGGCCGGGCTCCTTTCCCGGTTGCTCAAGGCGGGCGGTCACGCGGGTGGTTTCATCGATGCGGATGGGATTGGTATAGGTCCGCCAGGTGGGATTGTTGGACGTGGCGTTGGTGGTGTAGCGGATGGTTGTTCCCGGGAGCGGGCTGCTCAGTTCCAGGTCCAGTTGTTCAGTGATGACCTGGCTCTCCTGCGAGAAGATGACCTTTTCCAGCAGGAAGTCACCCTGGGGTCCGACATTGAGATCGCCCGGGGTGGGATTGCGGAAGGATCCTTCGGTCTGTTCCAGGCCGAGGGTCCCGTA
>JAAZXD010000175.1:1833-3690 GCA_014240355.1 Roseibacillus sp.
GGGGTGGGTAGAGGTAGGAGGAGGCGACGGTCAGGCCATCCGGTTTGACCAGGGCCAAATAGCCCCCGTCGCTGTCCAGGCGGAAATCGGTGTGCAACTCGCCCTCGATCCGGTCCTGGTTGGAGGCGAAGATGATCGTGCGTTCATTGGCGTCGAGGGGGAGGTCCGGAAGAGGCCACTTGGCAGGCTCGTCCGGGTCGTCGGTAAGATACCAGCCCTCGAGGTTGATGGGAGTGGCAGTGGAATTGAAAATTTCAAGCCAGTCCGAAGTTCGGCAGTCCTCGTCTTCCAGGGTGGTGTCGTTTTCCGCCATGAATTCCGAGATAATGGGGTTGGGCAGGACGATAAAGCCGGGCGGGATGGTGGTGACCTGCAGGTTGTCGATTTCAAGGCGCTGGGTCGCGCTGGCCGTCCGGGCACTGAGGGCAAAAACATGACTGTTGTTTCCCACGAAGCCCGGGGTGGCCACGTTGGTGAAGACCGGCGACAACCCCTCCCCGAGGTCAACGCTCATGCTCGCGCCGTTGGCGGGATGCCAGGAGAGCCAGATCGATCCGCTGAGGGTCTGGCCGTCGATGAGAATCGTGCGATTCTCAAAGGCGAGGTCGGTTCCGTCGCGTGAGATGTTGAGGCCCTGCTCGACCGCCCCGTTGTCACGCGTGTCGATTCCGAAGGCGAGGTGGGTGGTGGTCGCGCCCCATCCTTCTTCGGCGGCACCGTGGGCGTCCGCCTCAGTGGGATCACCCTGTCCGTTGTTGAAGGCCGGGATTGCCCCATAGGAGAACGAGAAGCCCTCTCCCGGGTCGTCTCCGGGCTGGTCTGCCAGGGTGAATTCAAAGGAAGCGGTCCAGCCCTGGGCGGAGGCGGCCTGGGCGGGGATGCGCAGTGAAGCATGGGTGTTGGCCGTCCCGTCCCTGGTGAGGATCAGGGCGCCGCCCTCCACCGCAGCGGAATCATCACTGCTGGCAAGGGTGGTGCCGTCACCGAGGTTGGTGGTGCCGTCGGGCTGGTCAAAGACCTGGGGACCGTACTGGACGGCGTGGAGGGGAAGGGAGGCGAGGGCGAGGATGCCCGCCGAAAAAAGAATCCTGGGTTTCATGGAAGAGGGTGGTCGGACCAATCCAATCCGATGGGGTTTGTTCAGTGTTAAGGGTCCGCGATACCATCCTCCTGGTCAAATCCGAATCGTCCACCGGGGATTCGATCCCGGCGGGTTCCCGTCCGGATCGCGGCAGACGGTTCCCTGACCAGTGATTTTCCGGTTCCCTTAACGGGGTCATGTTTCAAGGAGGCCGACGGCATGCCTGCAGGTGGGAACAGGCGATTGAATATTTTAGGTGGGCCAAGGGGTGTGCCTGCTGTAATCAGAATTCCGCCATGTCTCTTCGATTGCTGCTGTCCGTTCTCCCGGGGGCGTTGTTTCTGTCAGTGACAGCAGGAACGATTGTTGCCCGGGAGGTGAAGCCGGTCCAGTTGGAGATTGAGGCGCTGACCACCATCCCCGGGCGGGACAGGGATTGGGACTGGTGGCAGGCGCGGACGGCTTTTGTGCCGGCATCCGAAGCAGGGAAGGGGAGCAGGCCGAGGTGGATCACCACCATGTCAGAGACGGGGCGAGGAGGGGTGCACAATTTTCATGACATCTACCAGGCAGTGAGCCGGGATGGAGGAAAGACCTGGAGCATCCCGAAGGTTATTCCGTCCCTGAAGAGGACAAGGCAAGAGGGCGGATACGAGGTTTGCGCGGGTGATTTATGGCCGACCTATCATGCCCGGTCGGGGAAGGTGATTGCTACCGGCAAGACGTTCAACTTCGAGGGAGGAACCAAGGAGAACCGGCGGAGGGAGAAGGTGTCT
>JAAZXD010000175.1:3700-7035 GCA_014240355.1 Roseibacillus sp.
GAATCCCGCGGATGGCTCCTGGAGCTCTCTGCGATTTCTGGACATGCCTGGAAAAGATCATGGGGGACATGCCATCACGGCGGCCAATGCGGGCAACACGCAACGGGTGGACCTGCCCAATGGTGAGATCCTGTTGCCGGTCCGCTACATGGCGGATGCGAAGAAATTCAATTATACGAGCGTGGTGGTGCGGTGCCGGTTCGACGGCGAACGGATTTCCTACGTGGAACATGGAACGGAGCTCAATATTCCAGAGGGACGTGGGCTCTACGAACCCTCCCTCATCCAGCACGGGGAGTGGTTCTATCTTACCTTGCGGGCGGATCACAGTGGCTATGTGACGCGCAGCCGGGATGGACTGGTTTTCGAGCAGGTCCGGGAGTGGACCTTTGAGGACGGGGAACCCCTGGGCAGTTACAACACGCAGCAGCACTGGGCCAGGATTGGAGAAGGGCTCTTTCTGATCTATACCCGCCGGGGAGCGGGAAATGACCATGTTTTCCGGCATCGGGCCCCGCTCTTTATCGGGCAGGTTGATCCCGGGCGCCTTTGCGTGATGCGCAGGACGGAACGGATCCTGCTGCCAGATGAAGGAGCGACGCTGGGCAATTCCGGGGTTTGCCGCATCAGTGACCACGAGATCTGGATTACCTGCGGGGAGGGGCTTCTCCGGCTCGGCAAACGGAGGGATGACCTCAACAAGGTACATGTGGTGCGGGTGAGAGCAGCCGGAACGGCGCCATGAACCGCGGATCAGTGTTGAGATCACGTAAACGTGATCCGGGTGCGCTGGAAATCGCATTGGCGGGGGGGACGATCTCCGCTAAGGGGCGGGGAACCAGATCCCATCAATTGTGAATCATTCCCAGTCGCCCCTCCTTCCGATCTCCCTTTCGACCCTTGCGCTGTCCGCGGCCCTCTGGGCCCAGGTTCCCAGCGCGCCGACCTCCCTTCCTCTGGAAAAGACCCTGGAGACTCTCTTTCCGGAGACGACAGGTCCCTGCACGCTTGAGTCAGGGAAGGACTACTCCAACTTCCGGGTGCTTCTCGATTATGATGCCCCCAAGTCCTCCAAGGCCCGGTTGCTTGTCTTTGGAGATCATGCGGTGGACCTGCCGGCGGGGGGACAGCGACGGGTGGAAGTGGTCTGCGAGCATGCCATCGGACAGTCGGCGCGGGTGCGGGTCTGGCACGAGGGCAAACTGGTCAGCGAGGAGGACCTGGAGAATTCGGCCCCGGTGGGACAGGTTGCCGGCGCAGCGGTGGTGGCCAACGCTGCTGATTCGAAAGGAACCTTCCGCTTTGACCGCGATTTTACCGTGATGGTGAAGTTCAATACCAGAGGGAATGGCCCACTGGTGGCCAAGGCTCCCGCGGCAGGGAAGTGGGAGGAGAACGGCAAGATGCTTTTCTTGCGTGAGGGGAAGTTGGCCTACGACGTGGGGTGGCTCGGTGACATTGAGGGCAGCAAGAGGGTCAACGATGGCAAGGATCACGTGGTGGTGTTGCAGATGGACGGCAAGACCGCCCGCCTTTTTGTCGATGGCGGTCTGGAGGCGGCCAACCGGGAATTCAAGCGTCCCGATGTGGACAGCCACGTCTTCAAGATCGGGGCGGGATCCGCTGATTTCGGGGGTCGCTGGGACGGGAAGATTGCCAATGTGCGCTGGTGGAAGCGGGCCCTCAGTCTGGCGGAGGTGAAGTCGCTCTCAAGCGGCGGGGAGGATACCGTCAACACCCCGGACTACAACTGGAAGCCCGGTGGGGAGCCCAAACCGGAAACCAAACGTCGCAGGTTGACGGAAGTGAAATACGGTCGCCTTCCGGGCTACGGTAGCAGGGTGAAACTGAAGGCCGGGGCGGGCTTCAGCCTGCGAAGGGCGAGGATACAGCCGCTGGAGAGGGCCGACCATGCCGCCCTGGTGCGCGGTTGGGACGGGGAAAGCCTGGCGCGGGGCAAGGCGGTCTACGGGCAGCTTTGCGTGACCTGTCATGGAACGATTGAAAAGGAAGGATCGCTTCCGACCGCCCTGCGGTTCCACCAGGGACAGTTCAAGAATGGGAACGATCCCTATCGCATGTTCCAGACCTTGGAGCGTGGCTACGGGCTCATGGTGCCGCAGCCGCAATACACCACCGCGCAGAAGTACGACGTGATCCATTATGTGCGCGAGACCTTCCTCAAGGGGAGGAATGAAGACCAGCTCTCCGCTGTGAACGCGGATTACCTGGAGCGCCTGCCGCGCGGAATGAGCACGGTGGAGGAGCGCAAGGGGCCCAGGAAGGCCCCGCAGTATGTCCTCCAGGACTACGGAAACGTCCTCTTCTGGACCATGCAGGTCGAGGGCGGAAACATCGCGCAGAAAGGCATGACGGTGCGGGTGGACGACGGCCCGGGCGGCGTGGCAAATGGCAAGGCGTGGATGCTCTACGACCACGACACGATGCGGCTGGCGGCGGCGTGGACGGGGGACAAGTTTGTCGACTGGAGGGGGATCGCCTTTGATGGGTCCCACGGCTCGCACACCAGCATCGTGGGAGAGAAGAAGTTTGTTTTTCCCAACGTGCCGATGTGGGCCAACCCGGTGGAGGGCGGCTACGAGGACTCGCGTATCCTGGGGCGCGATAACAAGCCCTACGGTCCCCTGCCCGGGAAATGGGTGAAGTTCCGGGGGCTTCAGTATGCGGGAGGGGAGGCGGTCATCGATTACACGGTGGGAGAGACGGAGATCCAGGAAGTGCCCCAATGGGATGGTGGAGAGCAGTCCTTCGTGCGGGTCATGAAGATCGGTCCGGGCGGGAAGGCCCTGCGCATGCGGCTCAATGCCGGGAAGGAGCATGTCTTCCCGGCCAGCAAGGTGGCGCAGATTTACCGGGTGGTAATCGGTGAGGGGATTGAGGTGCGGGCGGCGCGCGCGGGGGACGAGGAACTCTTTGGACGGAAACCCGCGCCGCGTTTCCAGGGGAGACTGGTGACCAGGATCGCACGGGGTGCGGATGACGGCCCCTTCGCGGTGGACGTGCTGCACACGCCCCCACCGGCTGAAAATCCCTGGCAGTCGTGGATGCGGACGTCCGGGTTTGACTATTTCGAGGGCGGCAAGAGTGCGGCGGTGTGCACCTGGAACGGTGACGTGTGGATCGTGGATGGCATCGACCAGAGCGAGGGCATATTGCAATGGCAGCGAATCTGCTCGGGGCTCTTCCAGCCGCTGGGATTGCGGATCGTGGACGGCCGGATTTACGTGGGCTGTCGTGACATGATCGCACTCCTGCGCGATCACAACGGTGATCGCGAGACCGATTACGTGGAGGTTTTCAACAATGACCACCAG
>JAAZXD010000176.1 GCA_014240355.1 Roseibacillus sp.
TTCTGAGGAGAGTGTTGATGGTGTTGGAGATGGTTTTATCCCCCTCCATTTCTACGAAGCCCGCCTGTGATCTGTTGCGGGCAGATTCGTCCCGGGGAGTTCCAGGTGACAGCTTCGGCTGGCCGGGAAGCGGAGGGGGCGGGGTGTCGTCTGTTGGCTCTTCGTTCATTGCTGTTTAGGCTTGGTGTTTTCTTTCTGACTAAAAGGGAGAGATCTTGCGGAAGGCATGGAAGACGGCTTCATAGAAGCTGCCGTCAAAGGGGTCGGGTCGGAGGAATTCAACTTCCAGACCAGGCGAGATGAAAAAGGGGCGAAGATTCCACGAGATCTGGGCACCCACAAAGAGATTGCCGGCCAGCCAGGCGCAGAAGGTGAATGTCCCGGTCCGACGGGAATTCGCAAAAGCGCGCACATATTGAAGGAGGCGCCAGTGGGCAAGGGTTCCGGCAAAAGCAATGATCGCAGTGTGGAGGAGCAGGTTGAGAGCGTGCCATTCCAAGCTGTTCTCCGCTCCAGGAGCCGGCATGTTGAGGGTGGCAAATAAGGTAACCGGGCTGAGCGCGCCTACGATCACGCTCATGATGGCAAAACCGGTGAGAAGAAACTGCAGACTCTGGCGGAATCCGATGCCACTTCCCAGGATCAACCCGATCATTCCGTTGAGGAGACCATTTACAAAGAGAGTGAGAAAGATGATGGCGGGGAGCTTGAGAGCCACCCAGCCGGCCATTTCCCAGCCGTTGCGGTATCCGATGGTGAACCCGTAGGCCCCGCAGCCCAGAATGATCAGGATCGCGCAGATGCGAAGGGAGCCCGGCCGGGTCCCTTCGATCCAGGAAGAGAGGAGTGCTTGTTCACCCCGGCAGAGAGCCGGAATGGGCAGAATGTGATAGGGATCCTGTGACATGCTCGCCAAGACAAACTTTGCGACACAAAGTTTGTGTCTTCGGGAGAGTTTTCGTTCAAAAAAAGAGAAACACCCCCCCATACTGAGTTGGGCAAATGGGCCAGAAGAATGCGGATTGCGGCTGAAGAAGATTGAGGGCCTACATGCTGATTGTGGACAAATTGGTCATTCCGATCCTACGGCTTCAGGGTCAACCGGAGAGGATCGTAGTGATCGCTCGGATGAAAAAGCCACCCTGGGTCAGGATCGATACGCTGGTAGTCGGCGAGGCGGAACTCCGGGAGGAATTGGTTGCTGTTTGGTTCGTAGACATCCTCGCCCGTGAAGGAGCCCCAGATGCGATACTCGTAGTTGTTGTCGTAGGCGTAGTGTGCGCCGGAAGGGCCGCTCTGGGTCAGATTGTCGGGAGCCCGTTTGACGCTCTGGTTAAAGACCACGAGTTGAGCTTTGGACCAGGGTTGGCGTGGGCGTCGGAGATACCCCCACCACCATGTTCGGTTCACATGATAGCGACGCCCGATGTAAAAGTCTCCCGTTTGCTCAACCGCAATCGCCTCCCTGCGTTCTTCCTTGCCGGGGCCTCCCATGTTAGGAGTTCCGTAATTTGGAGGAATTGTCTCGCAGGAGGTTAGTATTAAACCTACGCAAACTACAACGGTGGAGATGCATGGGCGCATGCAGTAGAATGTCTGATCGGGCGGCTCCAAGGTCAAGAGGGATCAGGGGAGGCGCAGGGGAAAACTCTTGCCCGGGTCGGGGAATGAGTCTACCCGGCCCCAGGCATCTGCCTGGAGTTCTCCCCACCCCGATTCCCATGAAACTTGTTTCGCTTCTTTCGGAGCGCCGCATCCTGCCGGAGATGGTCTCGGAAACGCACTGGGATGCGCTCGGCGAACTGGTGGATCATCTCATCTCGATCGGCTGCGTTGAATCCGGACGGCGGGTTGATGTTCTGGGAGCACTGCATGCCAGGGAGGAACAGGTGAGCACCGGGATCGGGCATGGGGTGGCAATCCCCCATTGTTATTGTGAGTGGGTGGAGGAGCCGGTGGCGGCACTGGGACGGTCCCCGGGGGGAGTCGGTTTCGAGGCCTGCGACAATGCACCGGTGCATTTTGTTATTCTCCTGATCGTGCCCAAGAATCAACCACATGCACACTTGCAGACCCTCGCATCGATCGCCGGGCTCTTTTCGCAATGCGAAGTCCGGAAGAAGATGTCCGAAGCATTGACCGCGGACGATCTCATGCGGACCCTGGAGAAGTGTGAGGAGGAGGTTGGCTGAATTCTAGGCTCCGCTTTTGGATGCCGAAATGTTAGTGGGTCCATGTCCTGAGAGCTAACGATCTCGCAATTTCAATCAAGCGTGGAGCGCATTGCATCAAAGATGACACTTGTTGAGATACTCAAGGAGCGCCTGAGGGCGGGATGTGCGGCTTGCGGGATTAGAGGGGAAGAATTGGAGAAGGTGGACGTCACGCAGGCCGCAGATCTGCGTTTTGGTGACTACCAGTCGAATGCTGCCATGGTTCTTGCCAAGGTGGTGAAACAGAGCCCCCGTTCCCTCGCAGAGGCGCTGGCGGAGGTTACCGAGGTGTCGGATCTGGCCGAGGTCGAGATTGCCGGGCCGGGCTTCATGAACTTCCGGGTCAGGGCGGAGGCTTTTGCAGGGTGCCTCGGGGATCTGCTGGAAGATGATCGACTGGGTGTGGAGCGGGTGCGAACCCCACACCGCATCGTAATTGATTTCAGTGCTCCAAATGTGGCCAAACCGATGCATGTGGGACACCTCCGATCCACCTTTATTGGAGACTCCCTGGCGCGAATTGGGCGCTTTCTCGGACACGAGGTGATCACCGACAATCACATCGGGGACTGGGGCACGCAGTTCGGGATGGTAATCTGGGCCTGGAAGAGGGAACTCGATCGCTCCGCGCTGGAGGACGATTCGCTCAATGAACTGTTGCGTCTCTATCGAACCGCCAACAGCAGGTGCGCGGAGGACGAGTCCGTGAAGGAGGAGTGTCGCCAGGAACTGGTCGCGCTCCAGCAGGGTGACGAGAACAACCTCGCGATCTGGAAGGAGTGTGTGGGTCTGTCGCGGGAGGGACTGCAACTGATATACGATCACCTTGAGGTGAGCTTTGATTACTGGTTGGGGGAGAGTTCCTACCATAAGCGCCTGCCTGGCGTGGTGGAGGACCTGCTCGAGGCCGGTCTGGCGCGGGAGAGCGATGGGGCGGTTTGTGTCTTCTCGGACAACTCAGTCGATCCGGGGAAGGATCCCTTCAGGATCCAGAAGGAAGGCAGATGGGAGGACAAACCCATGATCGTCCGTAAGAGCGACGGGGGCTTTAACTACGCCACCACCGATATCGCCACCATCGATTACCGGGTGGAGGAGTTGCAGGCCGATTGTGCCTGGTATGTCGTGGATCACCGGCAGGGCGATCATTTCAAGCAACTTTTTGCGGTGGCGGCGCGCCGCGGACGGGAGATTCAACTGGAGCATATCTCCTTCGGGACGATCCTTGGTAAGGACGGCAAGCCACTCAAGACGCGGGCGGGGGACCTGCCCCTGCTGAGCGACCTGCTGGACGATGCCATCCAGGTTGCGCGGGAGAGCTCGGAAGGGCGTTCGCGGGTGGAGGATGAAGGGGAGCGGAAAGCCTTGGCAGAGTTGATCGGAATCAGTGCCGTCAAGTTCATGGAGCTCTCTCATCACCGGAGCTCGGATTACATCTTCGATCTGGAGAAAATGGTTTCCATGGAAGGGGATACGGCACCCTACCTGCAGTACAGCTATGTGCGTTGTCGCTCAATCTTTGGGAAACTGGGGGAAGAGGTTGTTCTCGATGGTGAGGGGCTCGAACTGAGCGATGAGAGGGAAATCCATCTTGCCCGCATGCTGACGCGTTTCGGCGAGGTGGTGCCGGTGGTGCTGGAGGGATTCCGACCGAACCTGCTGGCAAGCTATCTCCTGGAGTTGGCGCGGGCCTATCATTCCTTCTTTCAGGCCTGCCCGGTTCTCAAGTCGGAAGGATCGGTAAGGAATACACGCCTCGTCCTCTGTGAATTGACGGCGTGCGTTCTACGGAAAGGATTGGACCTGCTCGGGATTGCAGTGCCCGAACGCATGTGAGGATGTTTTGCCTTGGACGGGAAGGACCTTCACTCAGAATCCAGACGAACGGGGGAATCCTGAAGATGCCAAAGCAGGACATCATTGTGATCAAGATCGGGACGGGGGTCCTTACCCGGGAGGACGGCACGTTGGACGGGGCGTCCCTGGCCCGGCTTGTAAACGCGGTGGCGGACCTGCCGGACCACAGTCAGCGGGTGGTCCTGGTCTCATCGGGAGCGGTCGGAGCCGGGATACCGGCCCTGGGCTTGAAGGAATATCCCGACGATGTGCCTACCAGGCAGGCCGCGGCAGCGGTGGGACAGACCCGGCTCATGCACGCCTACGAAAATCTCTTTCGCAGCTTTGACGTCAGCGTCGCGCAGTTGCTTCTTACCGCGGCAGACCTTGAGATCGAGGATCACCGGTGGCGGGTCTGCGACCTGCTGGAGCGGCTTGTGGCGGAGCCTGGAATCGTGCCGGTCATCAATGAGAACGACTCCGTGGCAGTGGAGGAACTGAGTGTGGGGGACAACGACATGCTTTCGGCGCGGGTGGCAGCCCTGCTTGGCGCCCGGTTGCTGGTTCTCCTGACGAGTGTTGATGGTCTGTTTCCGCCGGATTCATCTGCGATTGTGCGCGAAGTGTGTTCGGTTGAAGAGGTGATGTCGTACGCCGAGAAGGAGAAGGGAAGATTTGCAATCGGGGGAATGAGTTCCAAGCTGAAGGCAGTGAAATTTGCGGTGGAGGAAGGAGTGGAGACTGTGATCGCCAACGGTCGCCGTCCTGACCGCCTGACCGAGATCGTGGCAGGTGATGGGGTTGCGACACGCTTCCGGGTTGGCGCCTGAGGGAATTCCCTTTATAGCAGTCTTACCATGAATGCGGTCGGAGAACTGAGCCCGGAGGAAATTCATGATGCCGTCTTCACAATGGGGCGGCAGGCGCGGACGGCGGCACACAGCCTGGCGATCCTGAGCACCCGGCAGAAGAACGCCATGTTGGAGTCCATGGCTGCCGAACTGCGGGAGCAGTCGGCGGGGATCCTGGAGGAAAATGCCAGGGACCTGGCGACGGGGGAGGCGAACGGGTTGACCAGTGCGATGCTGGATCGCCTGCGCCTCGATGAGGCTCGTCTCGAGGCCGTGGCGGGGGGCGTGGAGCAGGTGGCCGGACTGGCAGATCCTGTCGGTGAGATTCTCGATGAACGCACCCGCCCGAACGGAATACGTATTCAACAGATCAGGGTGCCGATCGGGGTGATCGGAATCATTTACGAGAGTCGTCCCAATGTGACGAGTGACGCGGCGGTGCTGTGCCTGAAGTCGGGTAATGCCACCATACTGCGCGGTGGTTCAGAAGCCATTCACTCCAACCGGGCGATAGCAGCGGCCCTGCAGGGGGGCGGAGAAAAGGAAGGGCTCCCACCGCACTCCATTCAGTTGATTCCCTTTGCCGATCGGGAGAGCGTGAAGGAGATGGCCTCGATGGATCGCTATCTCGATCTCATCATCCCGCGGGGCGGCAAGGGTCTTATCGAGGCGGTGGTTTCGCAGGCACGGATGCCGGTCATCAAGCATTACGATGGGATCTGCCATGTATTCGTGGATGTAGCGGCGGATCAGGTGATGGCCGGGGAGATCACGGTTGACGCCAAGACGCAGAAACCGAGCGTCTGCAACGCCCTGGAAACATTGCTTGTGCACGAGGCGCTGGCGGGTGAGTTCCTGCCGGCAGTGGCGCAAAGCCTTGCCGCCCGGCAGGTCGAGTTACGGGGGTGTCCCAAGACGCGGGCGATCCTTGGGGACCAGGTGGTAGCGGCGAGCGAAGAGGACTGGAGCACCTAGTACCTTGATTATATTCTGGCCATTAAGGTAGTCAGTTCAGGGACGGAGGCGGTAGCGCATATCAACCACTACGGATCACAGCACACCGACTGCATCGTGACGAAGGATGAGGCAAGTGCTGAGCGTTTCCTGCGTGAGGTGGACTCCGCCTGCGTGTTTCATAACGTTTCCACGCGTTTCAGCGATGGGGAGGAATTCGGATTCGGTGCAGAGATTGGGATCTCTACCGACAAATTGCACGCCCGGGGTCCGATGGCTCTCCGGGAGTTGACGTCCTATCAGTATCGCGTGCGGGGCGCGGGCCAGATCAAGGATCCCTTGCCCTGACCAGGCAGTATGGAAGCTGGAAAATAGCCGTCGCCTGTCAGGAAAAACAAGGGTTCGGATTGGACCGGTCCTACTCGGAAGAGTCAGGCTTCTTCCTGGGGAGTCCTTTGTCCCACATGTCCCCCCAGAGTCCCTTGGACTCATACTCGGATCTGGAATACTTTCTCTGGTGCTTGCTGGCGAGGCCGAAGTAGAAGGCCATCAGCGCAAGGAAGAGAAGGCCGATTGTAATGGCAAAGTTTGCGCCTGAGGTGGTCGGGGTAATGACCAGAGGAGTGACGGCTCCGGGAGAACCAGGAAGGGAGGGAAGAGGTGAGGCCGGGCGCTTGGGCGAAGCCTTCCCGTCCTTCTTTTTCTTGGGAAGAGGGGCGCGCTGCTTGGGAACGTGTTCCTCCTCGGACAGAGTGTCCTTTTCCTTGTCGGTCAACTCAAAGTCTAGGGCGGCGTCGCCGACCAGAATATCAAGGCCGTTTTCAAGGTCGATGATCTCCATTCGGGCATCGGCTACCTTGATTCCGTTGGTTGAGTCCTTGTCTTCAAGAATATAGCCACCGTCGATGCGTTTCATCTCGCAGTGGTGGGAGGAGACCGAGGGACAATCGATGACGATGTCGTTGTCGGTGGAGCGACCGATACGGACCACCTTTCGATCAAGGGAGAA
>JAAZXD010000177.1 GCA_014240355.1 Roseibacillus sp.
GGCCGGGAGTTTGTGGAAGAACGGGGGATTACCCAGGTAAAGATCAGCCTGACGCATGCCAGGAACTATGCGGCAGCCAACGCAGTGGCGATGGAGGAGTGGTGAGATGCCGAGCGGGCGGTGCTTGAATCCCCGGAAGTCCGACCCCCAAGGTGCCGGCAGGGAGAAGAGAATCTCGTCCTACGGCGTTGATGGTCAGGATGCTGAGCGTCCGGCTTGTATTGAGAGGCGGACCGGCCTCACGATGCAGCAGGCAATCCCCTGTTTTCACGGGAGGACCTGAAGAAGGGAGGCCAAGCTGGTCGACCTGGTATCGGCTGGGTTGGGACCCCGGGCCACGGATGACAGAAGAACTCTGAATTTCTTGTTCCGAGGGATATCGCGTATTGCCTGAAGGATGAAAGGGACGTATCCATGGGGCATGACAATGCTGGCCGACGATTCGCAAGTCATGAGCAAGACCAAGGAGCTTTGCTCGGTCATTGCAGAGAATTCCGAATACAAATCTCTCCTGGAAAAGGTGGAGCGCTTTCTTGAGGACGATGCAGCCAAATTGCAGTTCCAGAGTGTTCAGGAGCGCCACCACGAACTGGGCCAGAAGCAAAAGTCCGGATTGGAATTGAGTGCCGGCGAAGTGGAGGACTTTGAGGAGGCCCGCAAGGCGCTCCTGCAGAATTCGGTGGCGTGCGATTTCATGGATGCGCAGGAGAGTCTGCAGTCCGTCCAGATGGCGATTGGAAAGTACGTGGGGAAGACCCTGGAACTCGGCCGCGTGCCGATTGCGGAGGACCTCGCCGATCAGGGCGGATGCTGCGGCGACGAGGAAGGCGGCGGGGGAGGCTGAGGCTGCAACTAGTGACCGTCCCGGGTGGACGGTGCCAAACGATCCTTCAGGCTGGAAGGGAGAGCTTTCAGCCCAACTGCGCTCCCGCTTCCTGATCGAGGAAGCAGGTGGAGTCCGGGTGCAATTGCAGGTAGGTGGCGGGGATCCGCGGGGTGACCCCCGGTGTGAGCGCGCGCCGGATGATTTCCGCCTTCGACTCGCCGAAGGCAAGGAGAACCACCCGCCGGGACTCGAGAATGGTTTTAACGCCCATGGTGATGGCTCGACGGGGGACGTTTGCAGCTCCGCCGAAGGCTTCAGCAGCGTCGCCGATGGTGACCTCATTCAATTCGGTCACGTGGGTGGGCAGGTCCGGGGCCGCACCGGGTTCGTTGAATCCGATATGGCCGTTGCGGCCAATACCAAGAACCTGGAGGTCAATCCCGCCCGCCTCGGAGATGGCCTTTTCGTAGCCCGCACAGTATCCTTCCAGTTCTTCGTCGGGAATGCCGCCGTCCGGGATGTGAATGTTCTCAGGCGGAATATCAATATGATGAAAAAGCCTGAGGTGCATGAACTGCCAGTAGCTCTCGGGATGGTTTCGTTCGAGGCCCAGGTACTCGTCGAGGTTGAAGGTGATGACGTTGGCAAAGGAGAGCCCCTCGCTGTGAAGACGGGCTAATTCAGCGTAGAGGCGGATGGGAGTGCTGCCGGTGGCAAGGCCCAGCACCACCGATCGGCCCTCGGAAGCACGGGCGGATACAAGGGCGCTGATTTCGGCTGCGAGAGTCTCGGAGGCGGCGTCGGGAGTGGGAAAAATGCGGTGGGCGGGGAGTTGCAGCATACTGGTGAGGGAAGGTTGGCAGAAGTTCACAGAGTTTACCGACTGGAATCAATATGAACCGCCTTTAAGTGCTTCCGGGCTTCTTCCCGGTCCGGATTGGAGCAGGGTGCGCGCAGTGGCTGTCATCTCTTCCTCGGAGAGATCCCCCGGAACCGGGGTGAGCCATTTCTCGCGCCGGAACCAGGTGCGCTGGCGTTTTGCGTAGCGGCGGGTGGCAATCACAATTTCCTCCCGGCAGGATTCCTGGTCGATTTCCCCGTTGAGGAGGCGTTGCAGCTGCGGGATCCCGATTGCCCGGGAGACGGCGGGGCCGAGTTCAGAAAGGGCGGACAGCTCCTCGATTGCACCGTGATCAAGCATGTGAGATGTGCGCCTGCCGATGCGTTCTTCCAGAGTCTCGGAATCCCAGCAGAGGAGGAGTCCGCGAAGTGTTTCCGGGTTGGCTTCGAAGGGCGTTCGCTGCTCGGAAACAGGACGACCGGTCATCAGGCTGACTTCAAGTGCGCGCTGCACGTAGCGCGGGTTGTTTTGATCAATCCGGGCCGCTTCGATGGGGTCGATCTGTTCAAGGCGCCGGTTCAATTCGGCTAGCGGGAGGGTTTCCAGCTTGGCGCGAAGATCGGGAT
Organism: Roseibacillus sp.; assembly: GCA_014240355.1. Lineage (GTDB taxonomy): Bacteria > Verrucomicrobiota > Verrucomicrobiia > Verrucomicrobiales > Akkermansiaceae > Roseibacillus_B. Next base: position 2,294 of record JAAZXD010000177.1, read on the forward strand.
CAGCGGAGGGTAAATCAGCCGGCTTGTGCGTGAGAAACTTCAGGTAAAGCCCTGAGCCTCCGACGACGATGGGCAGTTTTCCCCGGGAGGAGATATCGGCAATAACAGGAAGTGCGAGTTTGCGATAGAGGGCGGCATCAAGGGAATCCGTGGGATCGGCCACACCATAGAGATGATGGGGTGTCATGCGGCGCTCTTCTTCGCAGGGGGCAGCCGTGATGATCTCAAGGCCCCGGTAGAGTTGCATGGCATCCGCATTGACGATCTCGCCATTGAGGGACCGCGCCAGGGCCAGAGCATGGGAGGATTTTCCAGAGGCCGTCGGTCCGCACAGGTAGAAAGGGTGGAAGGGTGTGTTCAGAATCGGGATCCGTTGTTTTCCGGCGGAGAGATACTCTGTGCTCTCCGCTCAGGGGGCCAGACCATAAAAATCCCCGTGAGCCGGAGCTCACGGGGATGAAGGGAGGGAAAACGAAACTACTGGTCGTCGGAATCAGCCGGGCCCTGCGACTTGGCGCCGCTCACGATCATATTACGTCCCATGAAGGGTTGATCGTGCAGGACTTCAACAGCACGCTTGGCTTCATCAATGGTCGCCATCTCGATAAACCCATAGCCCTTGGATTTATGGGTGTTGTGATTGTAGACGATCTCGATGCCGCGCACTGAACCCACTCCCTTGAAGAGTTCCTCCAGCTCATACTCGGCGGCGTCATAGGAGAGGTTGCCGAGGTAGAGTCGGGTGGAATCAACGGGTTTGGGCGTGGGTGCCGCCCGGTTTTCGTTTGCGGTCTTGGCAATACGAGTTCCGGACTTGGGAGCCTTACGGGGCTCCCTTCTGGTTTCCTCGGTCGCGGGGTCGCTGTTGCGCTTGCGTGGTGGTCGGACGGTTTCCTTGTAGAGGCCGATGGCCTTGAGGATCTTCTGCCACCAGGTCAGCGGAACAGGTTTCGGGCCCCGACGAGGACGGCGGCCACCGGAGCGGCGACTGCCGGACTGTTGACCACCACCGGCTCCGCCACTGCGGGATCGGTTGTGATTTCGGTTGCGGTTTCTGTTTCGATTTCTATTACGGTGATTACCGGAGTCTCCTCCGGAATCTGTTCGCCGTGATCGAGTCGAAGAATCGGACATGTGTTTTGTTTCGGTTCGGGTTCGCGCGGGAACGCGACAGGCGCATCGATGCCATCCTGCGGACTCTCCAGATACTCAATTAGATGGGGCAGAACTGGCGTTGATAGCGTCATTCGATTAGGTCGCTGTCCCTGAGTTCGATTGAGTCTGGTAATAAATCCGCTTGCTTGGCGTGTTACTGGTAGCGTTCCCGCAAGGAAGGGCCGGGTGGCCCAAGAGGTGGGCAGCCGCCTGGTTGATCGGGCGACTGGTCCGGAGTTCCCGTCAGGTGTCAGGGCGAAGCCGATAAGACTGCCGTTCGGGAATCGAGTGCCAAGCATGCGCATCGAAGATTTCTCCGTGTCGGGAAGGAAAGTACCCGGGAGGTCTGTCCACGGCAAGGGAAATGCCCGAAGTCCCGGACCTGCTGGGATTGGGGGTGGTGGTGGGGAAGGTTGGGGGTCTATATTTCCCGGGAAATCTGCGTATTGCTCCAAGTGACAAATTGTCTCCCTGCCCGTCTGATCCTTTCCTTTCTTCTTGTTCTGAGCACCATGACCACCCGTGCCGGGGAGGCTTACTTTGTGGTGGAGGCCAATTCTGGCCGGATTCTTCTGACCCAGGCAGCCCTGGAGAGGAAGCCGGTAGCGAGCCTGACCAAGGTGGCTACCGCAATGGTCGTTCTGGATTGGGCCAAGGCCACCAGGACTGATCTGGGAACGGAGATGCTCGTGCCCCCCTCGGTTGCCAGTCTGGGAGGTTCGAATCCAATGGGCCTGTTTCCGGGGGACCGCATCTCTCTGCGCAATGCACTCTATTCTGCTCTCCTGGGATCGGACAACGCGGCGGCCCAATCGCTTGCCCACCACGTGGGATACGGCATCCTGCAGGCCCGGGGCAGGACGGGAGACCCGGTGAAGGCCTTTGTGACGGAGATGAACACCCTGTCCGAGGAGCTGGGAATGAGGAGGACCAGGTTCGTCAACCCGCATGGGCTTAATCTATCCAAGAGACGAGGCTACTCGACCGCCACGGACATGGCACGGCTTTGCATTTACGCCATGCGGGAACCCGGGTTCGCCTTTTTTGTTAAACAGAAAAGCCGCAATCTGAGTTTTCAGCACGAGGGTACTATCAGGGGATTCAAGGTACAGAACACCAACAAGCTGCTGGGACAGCAGAATATCAATGGAATTAAGACCGGGATGACCAGACTGGCAGGTCAATGTCTGGCCACCAGTTCAGAACTGCAGCCTGTGGTCGAAAAGTTAGCGGACGGAGCAACCCGGCTCACCCCGCGCCGCCTTATCTGCGTGGTAATTGGCAGTCAGGACCGCTTTGGGCGGACCCAGGGTCTGGTCAAGCAGGGCTGGGCTCTGTACGAGCAGTGGGTGAATGGAGGTGCTCCCACCAGGGATGCTGCTCGCGAAAGACTGGTAGTGCCTGACCCGCGACCGTAGTCGGTTGGACTGGGTCGGGGCAGTTCTGTCTTTCAGACAGCAGGAGCTCCGGGATGGCAGTGCCCGGCTGAAGACGGATCGGTGGGAGGGAGTGTCCTTTGATGAAGCGTAGCTCGGGGGATCAGGCGCGATCGGCCCCGGAGGGAAGGATGACCTCTTCGAGGGCCCCCTGCAGAGAGGAGAGAGCATCGATTCGATTCAGTTTTCCGCCGTCTTCGGTAGTCTGGACGTAAAAGGTGTCCAGGGCGGCGCCCTTTTCGGTGCTGATCCGGGCGTGGATGGTGTCGAGACCGTGCTGGTTGATGGTGTGGAGGAGGTCGTGGAGGAGTCCGATGCGGTCGATGGCCTGGATCTCGATCACGGTGGTGCCGGGGTCGCTCTCGTTGTCGATATAGGCGCGGACCGGAAAGGGGATGGCGTCGTCGTCGTTCCCTCGGAGAAAGTTGTTCTTTACCTCGAGATAGCTGGTTGGATCGTAGTGGTCTTCCTGGTTAACCTCATAGAGGGTCATCACCGCACTCATTTGCCGGTAGGAGTTTTTCACCGCCTGCATGTCGGTGGTGCAGACCCGGAAGATGTCGAGCGCCACTCCGTCTGCACGGGTGTAGATGTCAGCGGAGAGGATGTTGATTTCGTGAGCAGCCAGGGAGCAGCAGATTTTCTCAAGGAGAAGGTGACGGTCGTGGGTCACTACGGTGAGTTCGGTGTATCCCTGATCGGGATACTCAAGCCACTGCACGGCGGACTCGAAAGGAGTGTCCGGGCGTCGCCTCCGTCGATCGAAGTATTGCCAGATGGCGCGGATGTGGGTCTTTACGCTCAGAGCATCGCGATAGCGAAAGTAGCGTTTAGGCATCTGCTGAAAGTGCTCGTCGGTGATTTCAGAGTAGCGTTTGTGCAGATTCCCCCGGACCTTCTTCCGGAGATTCTCAAGTTTGCCGCGGAATTCCGCATCGTAGGCTCCGTATCCCTTCTTGAGGACCGCCCGGGTAGATCTGTAGAGTTGCACGATAAGGGTTTCCTTCCAGGGACCCCAGGCTTCCTCGTTGGTCCCACTGGAATCCGCGTAGGTGAAAAGCAACAGGGCATCCAAGAATTGCCGATTCTTCATGAGACCGGCGAACTCCGCCACTACATCGGGATCGTCGATGTTTCGCTTGGTGGCGAACCGCCAGAGGGTGAGATGGTGGTCGACCAGGAACATGATGAGTTGTCGGCGGCCGTGACTTATCTGGAGCCGTCGACAGACCTTGTTGGCCAGGATCTGGGAGCCGTCGATATGCTCCCGGACGTTCTCGGCCCTTCCGGAATCGTGCAGTAGCACGGCAAGGTAAAGTGCGTAGGGGTCCTCTATATTGATGAGAAGTTGCCGGTAGCGATCCACTGCGGGATTGTCGGACTCGATGAGGGCGTCGAGTTGATCGATGCAGCGCAGGGTGTGCTCATCGGCGGTGTAGCGATGAAAGAACTCGTGCTGGACGAGGCACTCCAAGGCACCGAACTCGGGAAAATAACGGCCCAGTATCCCGCAACGGTGCATGAGTCGGAGGGTGCGCCCGACCTGTCCCTTCTTCTCCAGGATCGTCCGGAAGGTGCGGCGATTCTCCCGGTTGTAGTTGAAGGCCTTGTCGATCTTGTCCCAGTTAGCCTTGATGAGTTTGCGCAGGGGAGGGGAGGGGCGGAGATGATGTTTCTGGCAATGGAGAAAAAGACGCAGGAGTCGCCCGGAATCTTCTTCGAAGATCCCGTCATGTTCGGGGGAGAGTCGGCCCTCCTCGGCAACGAAACCGTCAAATTTCCTGATCCCGGATTTTCTGCTGAAGGGTATCCAGGAGGAAAGGCGGAAGGGGCGCAGGACCGGTGTTTCAATCTCAGCGATTTCAAAGACGCTGGCGGTGTGCTGGTGGATGTCCCGCGCGTGCAGATAGTAATCCCGCATGAGGGCTTCAATGCGTCGC
>JAAZXD010000178.1 GCA_014240355.1 Roseibacillus sp.
GGGGGGGCCAAGGGGACTGTCCTCGCTCTCAGTCGCAAGACCGGCAAGAAACTCTGGCAGACCAGTGAATGGACCGACCCCGCCGGTTACTCCTCGGTCATCATTGCCACCATCCATGGCGTCCGCCAGTATGTCCAACTCACCGGCAAGAGTGTGGCGGGAATCGATCCCAAGTCCGGCAAGGTCCTCTGGAGAGCCGGGCGTTCCGGCAAGACAGCGGTCATCACCACCCCGGTGATCCGCGAAAACATCGTATGGGTGACTTCCGCCTACGGCGTGGGCTGTAACGCCTTCCGCATCGACAGGAAGGACGGGGAGTGGTCGACCGAGGAAATCCACTCCAGCCGGAAATTTGCCAATCACCATGGCGGCGTGATCGAACTGAAGGGACACGTCTTCGGATCAAGTGGTGGAACCTTCGCCTGCATGGACATCAAGAGCGGCGAACTCGTCTACCGCGAGCGGAGCGCGGGCAAGGGAGCCACCGTCTACGCGGACGGGCACTTCTATCTGCGCAGTGAAAACGGTCCGGTGGCTCTCATTGAGGCCTCTCCTGAGGAACTGAAGGAGGTGAGCAGCTTCGAACAGCCTGAGCGCAGCGACAAGAAGGCCTGGCCCCACCCCGTGATCTCCAACGGCAAACTCTACCTTCGCGACCAGGAACTGCTTCTCTGCTACGACATTTCCGCCAAATAGCCGGAGACGCCCGGACCCTTCCCTGCTCCCCGTCCGAAAGGATCAGTCCCCATCGGCCAACCCGTCTCCGTTCTCGTCACGCACCCCGGAAAAGGGGTGCCAGGTCACGGCCTGCCAGGCAATCCGGCGGAAAGTCTGGTCGAGCTTCGCTCCCGGGAAGTCGCCCAGGTCGAGCTTCTTCTTGATCAACTCCGGGGACCGCCGGTAGAGAGTGGCGTAAAACACGTAGCCTTCGAGCCACTCAAAACCAGGGCCGAGGTGCCCCAGTTTGTCTCTCCAGAGGGAACGCTTCTTGCCTCCAAGGGAGCGATGAAGTCCCTCCACCCCCGGGAGTTCGCCCCGCTCGAAGTATTGCGAAGCCAGGACCATGGCATCGCTGGTAGGCAGGATAAACACCCTGCCGGGATACTTCCCGTTCAAAACGGAAAGAATCTCGCCATAGGCGGCATTCTTGAGTTTTCCCAGGCTGGCAATGGTCTCGGCCACAAATCCCTTTTCCGAATCGGGGATCTCTTCCAGGTGTTCGATCTGCGGCCAGGCATCGGAAAGATAGAACTTCATCCCGGGGTTGTGTTTCAGACAAAACTCCATCCAGCACAGGTAATATTCCGGCCGATCATGGAAGTAGGGCCCCCACATCATGGCCTCCCACTCCGCATTGGCAATGGAGGCCAGCAGCTTGGGTTTGGGCTTTCCCTCGAACTGGAAGATCCCGTTCTCCTGTTCCCACTTGAAACGGGCGCTACCCGTCATCCCCCCCCCGTATGCAGGTGAAGTGGTTGCTGGAACCCGGCCGCCTGACAGATTCTGGGGAGGGTCTTGTAACCGGGGCCCATGAAACTGTGGCCGGTCCCGACAATACGCAGGCCTCCGTCCTTCGGCTTGGGAAAGGAGGTCACCGGATTCCGTACGGACCCGAGAACCTTGGCGTAGATTTCCCTGATCCTTTCCGGTGACTGATAGCACACCGCGTGGTCCGGAAACTTTTCCTTTTCCCACCCGGGATTCACCGGGAACGACCGCGCGGCCCCCCGCCGGGCCTGGGACCCGTCCTGTCCGTCTCCGCCCTGCACCTTGGCGCGGTAGGCCAGAGCTTCCTCTATCGTGAGGATTCCGTCTCCATCGGCATCGGCCTTGGGAAACTGCTTCAGCAGGCGGGCCAGCTGCTCCTTGGAAGGATTGGCACGAGCCTCCCCGCCCAGTCCCACAAGAACGATCGAGCAGGCAGCGAAAAAGGCACAGAATCGAGGGTTGGGAGTCATTTCCGCTCCATGCTCCATCTCTGGGGTCCGGCGTCCAATCAATTTGGCTGAATCGGGGCCCAATGCAGCCCACCCGGACGGCGGAAATCTGTTTCCTGCAAGTTCCCGACCCAGGGATGCCAAACGCCCGGCATTATTGGCTCGCCCCTCCGGATACCCGGAATCCAGAATCCGGCTCAGCCCCCACCCCATGATTCTCCGTCCCCGGCTCCTTCTCCTGATATCACTCTTCCTTCTGCTCGCACGGGGGACTTCCCTCGTTTCGTCCGCTCCCCGGATCACCGAGTTCATGGCAAGCAACGACGGGATCATTACCGATGAGGACGGAGACTTTTCGGATTGGATCGAGATCCACAATCCCGATCCGGCCTCCCTCGATCTGGCTGGTTATGCTCTCACCGATAACCCCTCCGATTTAACCAGGTGGATCTTTCCCACGGGTTCCACCGTGGCCGGCGGCAGCCATCTTCTCGTCTTTGCCTCCGGAAAGAACCGGGGCTCGACCGATGCGGAATTGCACACCAACTTCCAGTTGGATGCCACCGGTGAATACCTTGCCCTGGTCGCTCCGGATGGCACCACGATTCTCACTGAATTCGGTTCTGCGGCCGTGCCCTTTCCCAGGCAACGGGCCGACATTTCCTACGGATCCGGGGAGACCGCGCTGGAGACAGTGCTCCTTGGAGAGAATTCCTCCCTGCGCTATCTTGTTCCGCCCGACGCCGGGGCGCTTGATCCGGCTTGGGCGAGCAATTCCTTCGACGATGCCCAGTGGAGCACCGGCTTTTCCGGTATTGGTTTCGACGTGAACGGAGGCGGCGGAATCACCAGTACGCCGCTGGATCACTGGCCGTTCGATGACGGATTCGGCACCGTGACGCGCGACACCACAGGCCCCTTTCCCGGATCCCTCGTCGGAGCGGGAGACGGCTCAGCCTTCTGGGATCCGGACTCTCCGCAGGTTCCCGGTGGACCGGAGTCCTCGCTGCGCTTTGACGGCACCAGCAACCATGTGCAGACCACCCTCCCCGGAATCGGAGGATCGGCTTCCCGCACGGTGGTCTTCTGGGTGAAATCCAGCGACACCGCTGACCACGGCATCGTTTCCTGGGGTGACAGCACCACCAGCTCCCGCAGGTTCCACATCCGCCTCAACAGCAATCCTGGCAGCGGGACGACGGGAGCCATCCGCTGCGAAGTGGGCGGCGGCAACACGGTGGGATCCACCGTCCTCTCGGACAACCAGTGGCACCACGTCGCAGTCGTTTTAGAGGAAGACGCCACCCCCACCATCTCCGACGTCCGTTTCTATGTCGACGGAGTCCTCGATCCCAAGAGCGGAGCCGGGATCCTCGCGGTCGACACTGATATCTCCGGTCCCGATGCCGTCCCCGTGGTAATCGGCCGCCGGGTGCAGGGAGCACCCCGCTACTTCTCGGGCAGACTGGCAGATGTCGCGATCTACGATGTCGCCCTGAGTCCGGACGCCGTCACTCAACTTGCGGATGGCACTTCCAGACCGTCCAGTCCGATTGGCCTGGGCAACTACATCACCACCAACGTGGAAAACGTGATGCTCGACCGGAATGCCTCCCTCTTCACCCGGACCACCTTCGACCTGCCAGCGACCCACCAACTGGATCAACTGCGCCTCTTCCTGCGCTATGACGATGGCGTCAGCGCCTTCCTCAACGGAGTGGAGGTGGTGCGAGAGAATGCTCCACCGGACAATCCCTGGAACGCAACTGCCCTGACCGGGCGTTCGGATCGCGAGGCGGTCACTCCCTCCGAGTTCAGTGCCTCCGCGGCCCTGCCAGCCCTTCGCCCGGTTGACAACGTGCTCGCCCTGCACGGAGTCAACCTCAGCGGTGCTGATGGGGACTTCCTCCTGCAGGCCCGCCTCACCGCCCTCGACCTGGAACGCCGGGCCGCCGGTTACTTCCTGAATCCGACCCCGGGAGCTCCCAATTCCGGGGAACCGGATGCCGGGGCCTTCGTGGCCGACACCGAATTCGCTCCCAACCGCGGATTCCGGGACCGCCCCTTCCAGCTTGAAATCACCAGTGCCACCGTCGGAGCCTCCATCTACTACACCCTTGATGGCAGCGAACCCTCCCCGACCAACGGCACCTTCTACACCGCCCCCCTGACCATCAACAAGACGGAGACCGTTCGCGCGGCGGCCTTCAAGAACGGCCAGGTCCCCACCAACGTCGATACCCACACCTACATCTTCCCCTCCAGCGTGCTGGCACAAAGCACAACCCCTCCGGGCTTCCCCACTACCTGGGGAGCCCGCGCGACCGACTACGAGATGGACCCCGACCTCATCGGCAATGTCTATTCCGAGCAGCAAGTGATCGAATCGCTACGCTCCCTGCCCACTATCTCGGTTGTAATGAAAGTCGACGATCTCTTCGACGGCACCTCGGGATTCTATGCCAACTCCGGTCAACGCGGAGACCAATGGGAAAAGCCCTGCTCCTACGAGTTCTTCGACTTCCCGAACGGGGCGCAGACCCAGTTAAACGGCGCCATCCGCGCGGTGGGACGCGCCAGCCGCAATGCCAACCGGGGCAAGCACAACCTGCGAGCCGTCTTCCGTTCCGAATATGGACCTACCAGGCTCCGCTTCCCGCTCTTTCCCGAATCGGAAGTCACCGAGTTCAACTCTCTCATCCTGCGCGGAGGCAACGGTGATTCCTGGCTGAACCCGGGCGTGGTGGAGCGCGCCCAGTATATCCGGGACCAGTGGCACCGCGACGCCCAGCGGGCCACCGGTCAGCCGTTCCAGCACCAGATTTACGCCCACCTCTACCTCAACGGTCTCTACTGGGGCATGTATCACCTCTTCGAGCGCTTCGAGGACGACATGCTGGCCGCAGGTTTCGGGGGACGGGAAGAAGACTGGGACGCCATCAAGGATGCCGGGAGCGCAAGCGTCCTGGAGGTGGTCGACGGCGATCTCAGCGCGTGGAACCGGACCCTGGCTGTCACCCGACGCGACATGAGCAACCCCCGGAACTACGCCAATGCCCTCATCTTCATCGATCCCGACACCTGGATCGATTACTTCCTGATGAACTTCTATTCCGGCAATACCGACTGGGACCAGTCCAACTGGCGGGCAGGACGGCGCCGCGAGCGGGACGCCAAATGGATGCTCTTCGCGTGGGATTCCGAACGCACCGACCGCAATGCCACCCAGGGCACCAACTCCAGCACCAACAACGCCACCATTGAGAATACCCCGAACTTCCCCTCCAGCGTGCACCAGAAGTTGACCGCCAACGAGGAATACAAGTTGCGCTTCGCCGACCGGGTGCGCCTCCATTGCTTCAATGGCGGCACCTTTACCCCGGAAGGGGCCGAGCACCTCTGGAGTGCCCGCGCCCACGAGATCTACGAACCGCTCATCGCGGAAGCAGTGCGCTGGGGTGATCGCCACCGCAATCCTCCCGCCCGCCGCGAAACCTACTGGCAGGACATGTATGACACCATGCGTCGCAGCTTCTTCCCCCGGCGGACCGACACCCTCCTCTCCCAACTCCGCGCCCGTGGCCTCTACCCCTCGGTGGACGCCCCCGACTTCACACCTCACGGCGGCGTCTTCGCCAGCGTGGCGGAAGTGACCATGGAGGCCCCCACCGGCGGATCCATCTACTACACCCTCGACGGAAGCGACCCGCGTCGCCCCACCACTGCCGGGGCTGAAACCATCCTCCTCCCGGAGGGATCACCGGCACGGGCCTTCATCCCCGGAAACGATGCCCTGGGCCTGGACTGGACCGGCATGAATTTCGACGATTCTGACTGGTCCAGCGGAGCGAGCGGGATCGGATTCGAACTCGACAGTGGCTTCGAGGGATTGTTCGGAATTGATCTCAGCGCCATGCACGGCGTCAACGGCTCAGCCTACGCCCGCTGGGAATTTGATATCCCGGACCAGGCGAAACTCGATGCCATCACCTCGCTCACCCTGCGTGCCCGCCATGACGACGGCTTCATCGCCTACCTCAACGGTCACGAAGCAGCCTCTGCCAATCGGCCTGTCTCCCCCTCCTGGAACTCCACCGCCCCGGCCGCCCATCCCGACGGCGCCGCCACCGAGTTTTCCGGATTTAGCCTCGCGAGTGCCATCGGCCACCTGCGTCTCGGCACCAACGTCCTGGCGGTGCACTGCCTGAACCAGGAAATCGATAGCAACGATCTCCTCTTTATTCCCGAACTCACTGCCGCCACCGGAGTCATCACCTCGGGAATCTCGCCTGCTGCACTTGTCTACCAGGGACTTCCTCTTTCCCTCGACACAAGCACGCGACTCAAGGCACGCGTCCTCGAAAACGGAACCTGGTCCGCGGTCACCACCGCGGTCTTCACCGCTGGCACACCCGCCACTATCGGACATCTCGCGATCAGTGAAATTCATTACCACCCGGTCGACGATGCTCCCACCGAGTTCCTGGAACTGATCAACATCTCCAACGAACTCATTGACCTGACCGGACTCACCTTCACCAACGGCATCGACTTCACCTTCCCGGAAACCACCATGCTCGCTCCAGGTGAACGCATCCTCGTGGTGGAGGATATCACCTCCTTCGAGATCGCCTATGGCCTCGGACTGCCCATTGCAGGATCTTTCGAAAACAACACCCGCCTCGCCAACAATGGAGAGCGCCTCACCCTGATCGCCCGCGACGGCTCCATCATCCTCAACTTCCGCTTCCGCGATCAGCATCCCTGGCCTGAAGCCCCGGACGGAACTGGACGGAGCCTCGTTCCGGTCACCCCCGGGAACACCTTGAGCACCGATCCCCTGGAATGGCGGTC
>JAAZXD010000179.1:0-6475 GCA_014240355.1 Roseibacillus sp.
CCACCCCCTACCAGGGGTGCTCCTGCCAGCAGTAACTTGCACGAACGCCTGAGATGACGCAGGCAGCTGAAGCACACGATACGCGGCGAACTGACCCTCAGGTGCAGTCGGCGCTCAGGACTGGGAAGATTGACTCGGGAGGTCTTACGACGGGGCATCGGTTCTGCGTAGGGATAGAGAAAGCTCTCCGATCCGACGGCAAAGCGCTCCAAAGCCATAACCTGGCTCGGCCGCCGCGGCACCCTTCGGCAGAAGGCTGCTCGCCGTCATTCCGGGAATCGTATTAGCTTCCAAAATGTAAGGATTACTTAAGGAATCTAGCAGGATATCGACCCGGGAGTAAACCTCAATTCCAAGCGCCCGGTGGGCGGCCAAGGCCGCATCCTGCACAATTTTGGTGGTTTTCCCGTCTAAATTGGCCGGGCAATAGTAATCCGTTCCCCCTTCCCCGCTCATCCAGGGGTATTTGTTACTCATGTCATAGAAGCCCTCCCGCGGGACGATGTGCACGATCGGAAAGACCTCTTCCCCCACGATTCCAACCGTCAGTTCCTTCCCCTCCACGAATTGTTCGACCAGGACCTCGTGGCCAAACCGCGCCGCATCCTCCATTGCTACCCGCGCCTCTTCCGGCGTGTGCACGATGTGAACCCCCACGCTGGACCCCTCCCGCGGCGGCTTCACCACGCACGGAAGCTTCATCATCGGGAGCGCCACTCCACCGGCGACATTCACGATCTCGGAGGCGGGAGTCGGGATCCCCTCCTCCACAAAGCGCGCCTTGCTCGCCACCTTGTCAAAGGCCAGTTCACTGCTCACCCGCCCCGCTCCCGTGTAAGGCACCCCCAGATCCTCCAGATAGGCCTGCAGAACGCCGTCTTCCCCGAAGGTTCCATGAATGACATTGAAGGCCAGACCGGCACCTTCCGGAAGGGCCGGGGTGGTATCAATCACATCCACTCCCACCGCCGTGAGGCCCTCTCCCAGCAGGGCTTCCAGCACGGCCTGCCCTGAGCTCAGCGACACCTCCCGCTCCGATCCCGGTCCCCCCATCAACACTGCAATCAACACCGACTCATCCATGGCACGGCAACATCATAAAAGACCCGGCCCACACGGTCCAGTGCTTTGGGATTCCCACGATGAAGCGGCCCTCGATCGCCCTGCATCCTCAGAGGTGGACGCAGGTCGATCGCAATAATATCGGTCAATTAAACCCTGGGAACCACCGGCCGGGCAGGTCAATGCCCACCAACCAGGCAACCTCCGGGGAGCCATCAAAAGCTCACCTGGTCCTCCCCCAGGATCTGAACTTCCGTTTCCAGGTCGATCCCCCGCTTCTCCTTCACTTCCGCCTTCAGTTCACCAATAAGCCGGAGCACATCGCTGGCTTCGGCCTTCCACCGGTTTACAATGAAGTTTCCATGCTCGGCCGAAACCTCGGCTTGTCCGACCCTCTTGCCCTTCAATCCCAGTTCGTCAATGAGTTGTCCGGCCCCGATCCTATCGGGATTCTTGAAGATGCAACCCGCACTGGCTGCCACCGGCTGGGTGCTGCGGCGATGATTTCTGGATTCTGACATCTCCTCGCGGATTTCCTCCATCCCGGCCGGTATCCCGCGAAAGATCACCTGCAAGGCATAGTTGCGATGGAGTTTGGGGACATTGCGGTAGAAGGCCTCGATCTCATCACGCGAACGGGTACGGATCACGCCGTCCTCGTCGAGGAACATCACGCTCACCACCTGGTCAAATGTCTCCAACCCCATTGCCCCAGCGTTCATACGCAAACCTCCACCCACATTGCCGGGGATACCCTCCATCCAGGCAAAACCTCCCAGTCCCGCAGCCTCCGCCACACTGGCCACCTTCTTTAAGCGCGCTCCCGCCCCGGCGGTAAGCAGTTCAGCCTCCACCGTTACTTCGCCAAACTCGCCCCTGGCCGGATGAATAACGGCCCCGCGAATGCCCCCGTCCCGGATCAGAAGGTTTGAACCCCGTCCCACCACGCGCACCGGGACACCCCGTTCCTTGAAAAAAGCGACTGCCCGCCCGAAAGCCGGAAAAGTCCGTGGTTCCACCCAGAACTGGGCTGGTCCTCCTACCAGCATGGTGGTGTGCCGCCGCATCGCCTCGTAGAGTCGGGCCTCCAGCTTTCCCTCGTCAAACTCACTCCGTAACGCCTCCAACAGGACCAGGTCATCCGCAATCTTCCTTCCCGCTTCATGCACATTTCCTGCCCCCAGAGTGATGAGAAGGTCTCCCGGTTGCAGCGAATTGCCGACCACGTGATGGGCAGTCGCAAGGTCCTGGTGGTATACACACTTGGTGTTCCCATGGCGCTCCACCGCCTCCACGATCGTCCTGCCGCTCACACCCTCAAGGGGTGCCTCGCTGGCCGGATAGACGTCCGTCACAAAAACAATATCCGCGTCCTGCAGCACCACTCCAAACTCCTCCGCCAGTTGCTGCGTCCGGGAATACCGGTGCGGTTGGAAGAGCACGACAATTCGTTCCGGCTCCAGTGAATGCGCCGTCTGCAGGGTCGCTTCGATCTCGGTCGGATGATGCCCATAGTCGTCAATAATGCGAAAGCGCGAGGAGAGGTAGACAGACTCAAAGCGGCGCTTTGCTCCCGCAAAGGAGGCCAGGGAACGCGCCACCAGGCTAAAATCCACCCCCAGGTCGTCAGCCAGCGCAATGGCCGCCAGCGCATTGAGAACATTGTGCCGTCCCGGAATGCCGAGTTCCACCCGCCCCAGTTTCTCGCTCCGCCGCCACACCGTGAAGGAGATCACCCCGCGCCCCTCGGTCACATCGGAGGCCGTAAAGTCAGCATCATCCCATCCATATGAAAGAGCTCCTTCACGCCCGCTGCAAAGTTCTCGTGCCGTAACGTTCTCCGCACAGTAAATGATCTTCTCCGAGGTCTGCTCCAGCAGGGTCCGGAAGACTTCCACAATTTCCTCGAGACTGTTGTAAAAGTCCAGATGCTCCGCCTCGATGTTGAGCACGATGGCATGTGAAGGTCGGTACAGGGCCAGGGTGCCGTCGCTCTCATCTCCTTCCGCCACGAGGTAATCGCTCTCTTCGTCCCAATGGGCATTTGCCCCCAAAACTGGAATTTCCGCCCCCACGTAGTGCGATATGGCCCTTCCGCTTTTCTTCAGCACGTGCGCGCACATGGCCGAGCTGGTGGTCTTTCCGTGCGTGCCGGAAACCACCACGCCCTTCCGGGTCTGCAGGATGGCCGCCAGGCACTCGGCCCGACGGACAGACGGGATCCCTGCCCGGTCCGCCGCCACCAGAGCCACGTTATCGGGCTTGATCGCCGAGGAATAAACAACCACCTCCACATCGGAAACCGCCTCCGCAGAGTGGGGGGAGGAAAACGACAGGCCCAGCAACTGCAGGCGCTCGGTCTCGCGGCTGGTCACCCGGTCCGATCCGCTCACCCTGTGCCCCATTTCAAGGAGGAGGGCCGCCAGGCCGCTCATACCCGACCCCGCCACCCCCAGCAGATGAATCCGCATCGGACAGGTTCGATCGAGAAGACGCTGACTGATCTCATCAATCATGATGTGCGACTGGGATGGTGATCGGGAATTGGTTGAGCGGAAAGCCCCAATAGATCTGAACGCTTTCGAGCACTTACCCGGGCAGAAGGATATCACAGATCCGTCCCGCTGCATCATCAACGGACAGCTCCCGCGCGGCCAGCTCCATAGCACCAAGATTTTCCGGAGACTTCAGCAATCCCCCGATCAATTGCGCCAGTTTCGCCCCCTCCAATTCGCACTCCGGCGCCAGGAGAGCCGCCCCCGCCTGCTCGAAACACCGCGCATTGCAGGTTTGATGATCGTCAGCGGCATGAGGATAGGGCACCAGAATCGAAGGCCGTCCGAGGTAAGCCAGCTCCGTGAGGCTGGCACCTCCCGCCCGGCTGACCACAAGGTCACTGGCGGCGTAGGCCGCCGGCATGTCATCGCAGAAACCGCGGACCACATGGCCACTCCTCCCCGCTACCAGTTCCTTCACCCGCTGCTCGTCGTCCCGACCCGCCACCTGTAACCACTGCACTCCGTCTCCAAGGATCTCCGCCGCCTCGGCCACCAGAGTGTTCAGACCCCGCGCACCCTGGCTGCCCCCGAAGGCGAACACCACCGGTCGATCGACGGACAGCCCAAGACCTTCCCGCGCTTCAGCTCTGGAGGGCAGGTTCTCAAACTCGCGGCGCACAGGGGTTCCGGTGACCTCCACTTCGCCTTCCGGAAAGTAGGCCCGTGCCGCCTCCAGTCCCACCAGAATCTTACTGCACCACCTCGCCCCCATCCGGTTCGATTTCCCAGGGAGGGCATTGGAATCGTGCAGGGCGGTGACCAACCCCATCTTCTTTCCGGCATAGACGGGC
Organism: Roseibacillus sp.; assembly: GCA_014240355.1. GTDB lineage: Bacteria > Verrucomicrobiota > Verrucomicrobiia > Verrucomicrobiales > Akkermansiaceae > Roseibacillus_B. The sequence goes on from JAAZXD010000179.1 coordinate 4,412, forward strand.
GGCAGTGATGTAAATCCTCCCATCCCGAGGACCACCTCGACGCGTTGCTCCCTGAGGAGCCCCTTGGACTGGCGAATCGTTCTCCAGAGACGCCAGAGAAAGGGCAGCATCTTCGGAGAGAGAGTCGGCGGTTTCGCGATGGCCTCAACGGTTCTGAAGTCCAGCGTGCCATACTTGGCGGAGGCGTCGGCATCCACTCTCTTTCGTGAGATGAGGAGAAGCGGACGGTGCCCCCGACGCTTCAGTTCCTCCGCTACCGCAATGCCGGGAAAGAGATGTCCGCCGGTCCCTCCACAGGCAATGACGACGGAAAGTTTCTGGGGCACGGAAATTGAAACTTTAGACCTTTGACTTAACTGGAGAGCCGGATCAGGGACTTTGCCTCGCTAGATCTTTAGTGCGAGCTGCCTCTCCTTGATGACGGGCATCTCGGCACATTCGGCGTAGAACGCGCGACGGTGCAGACTGACAAGCAAGCCCACCGCCGCAAGTGTAAAGACCAGATTGGTGCCCCCGTAGCTGACAAAAGGCAGTGGGAGACCGGTATTGGGCAGAACACTGGTGACAACTCCGATGTTCATCAGGGCCGGCAGGGTAATTGCCGCCGTGAGCCCAAGCCCCAGCAGCTTGCCGAACCGATCGGATGAATGCAGCGCAATCGAGATTCCTGATGTACTGATCAGAACAAAGCAGAAAACGATTCCCAGGGTGCAGAGGAGCCCTAGTTCCTCACCCGCCACCGGGAAGATGAAGTCGGTATGAGCCTCCGGCAGGTAGCCGTGCTTCTCGGCTCCATTACCCAGACCCGCCCCCAGAAGTCCGCCCGATGCCAGAGCGAGCTTGGCCCGGTACTGCTGGTAGCCCGCCTTGCGCTGAACTTCCGGATCATCAAGATTCAGTAGCGCTTCAAATTTCATACGTCGATAGGGATCACTCTCCACTGCCTTGTAGAGCCCCAGGATTCCAACCACCGCAACCAGACTCAATAGTGACACCCGGGTCCCCGCCGTAAACATCACGAGGAAACCCGCTCCGCCCAGGGCCACCGCGGTCCCCATGTCTTTCTCAAAGAAGATGAGCGCTACCGGGATTCCCAGCAACAGACCGGGCAGCACAAAGCCCCGCAGGAACGACCTGGCTTCCGCCTGGTGCTGCGCAAACCACGCCGCCAGAGCGATAATCACTACCAGCTTGGCCACCTCGGATGGCTGGAAGCGTCCGATCACGGGCGCCCAGATCCAGCGCGCTTCACCCTTCACCTCAACCTGCACCCCCGGCACATAACAGAGCGTCAGGAGCACGCACCCTGCGATCAGGAGTGGCATCCACATCCTTCGCAGAATCCGGTAATCAATACATCCAGCCACCAGGGCCGCAATGAGCCCTACCCCGGCAAAGATCCCCTGCCGCTTGACGAGCAGATAAGGATCATCGTCCACCCCGTATACCCAGGCACTGGTGCTCGCGAGCATGATGAGCCCCAGCGCTACCAGAACGGCAACGGAGATACAGAGGATGATGGCAGCGCGGCGACCCATGGCGACAGGTTGGCGTCATTTCTTCCCTCAGCGGGTCGGAATGCGGAGTTTCATGTTCACCTGCAGTCTGCGCGCATCCTTGATTTCATTGGCTTCCAGAAGCGCCTGAACCGAGACCTCGTGCTGCTGTGCAATCCTCCAAGCGGTATCGCCGCTCTTTACAGCATAGATTCTGGTTGAGGAACCCTGCTCACGGGTGAGGTCTCCGGCCTGCAGCTGGGAGGAGGACGGCACCACTTGATCCCGGCGCACCCTGATCGTCGAGGAGGCGGCCCCTCCCCCCGCTGACTGGGTCACACTCGGCTTCACCACCGCGGCCACCTGGTTGACCGGCGCCACTGATGGTTCAGAAGCATCGGGAACGGGATCCGGATTACCGGATGCAGCCTCCACCGTGGGCACAATCCTGTTGATGGGAATGCGCAGGATGGCACCGGGATCCAGTCCCTTGCCATTGTTGAGATCGCGCAACTCCTGCACATCAACACTCTTCAAGCGGGCGATGCGATCATAGGTATCGCCCGTC
>JAAZXD010000179.1:6485-6759 GCA_014240355.1 Roseibacillus sp.
AAAGTAGAAGGCCTCGCCGCCCTTGGCGGCGGTCGCCGGTTCCTTGTTCTGTGTTCCGAAAGCCGACGCCGCATTTTTCGATACACTGTCCGTGGCTACGACGTCATCGTCCGTCACCCGGTTGTGAATGAAGATGGCGGCAATTGCGGCCACATGAAGGACGAGGATCACCAGAAGGGCTCTTGCCACGCCGAGATTGGGAACTTCAGAGGCCAGGTCGGCACTGGCAGCGACCCGTTGCTTTTTCCGTCGGCGAATCTTGGAATGGAACACA
>JAAZXD010000017.1:0-7565 GCA_014240355.1 Roseibacillus sp.
CCAGCATGGAGGCGAATGAAATCGGCATGAGAAACTTGGAGGGGCTGGCTCCAAGGCGGGCGCACACCGTGAGGACCGCCGGGATAAAGACCACCACCACCGGGGTATTGTTGATGAAGGCGGACATGAAACACACCATGGAGAGCGCGAAGACCATGAACCGGAGGGGGCTACCCCTGGAGAATTCAGCCAGCTTCCCCCCCAGGGCAGCCACCAGCCCGCTGCGCATGAGAGCGGCACTGAGTACGAACATGGCCGCGATGGTGACCAGTGCCTCGTTGCTGAACCCGAGGAGCAACTCTCTGGGCTCAAGAATCCCCAGCACACCAAGAATCACCATGATGAGCAGACCCACGATGTCCATCCGCACCTTGTCGGTCACGAAGAGGGCCACCGTGAGCGCCAGCATCACGTAAACCGCTATGATCTCCCAAGTCATTCCTGCACAAAGAGCAATGCACGGCCCACCGGAGACGGTCAAATCCGAACCGTTGCCCGGGCTTGCCTACCTCCCTGTCAACAGGCCCTAGATCTTGAAATTCGGGCTCTGGCTGAGAAAAGTTCTCGGATTCTCGTATATCACTTTCTCGATCAGATCCCCGCTATGCTGGCGCTTCTTCATCTCAAGTGCGCACTTCACCACCGCGAGGGGATCGGAAATGCCCCAGTCACAGGCCGAGTTCATCCAGATGCGCTCCGTCCCGAAGGTTTCCAGAATATCGATGGCCCGCGCGGGCGTGCACTTCGACTCGGGGTAAAGCGTCATCCCCGCCCAGAAGCCCGCATCGAGCGCGATTGCCGCGGTGTGTTCCTCCACGTGGTCAATGATGACGCGATCGGGATTCACCCCTGCGTTCTTCATGGCGTCCACAATGAGGCGGGTTCCCTTGAGCTTGTCTTCCAAGTGCGGGGTGTGCACCAGGATGGGCAGGTCACGCTCCTGGGCCAGGGCGATGTGCTCTTCGAGGATGGTGTGTTCATTCCTGGTATTCTTGTTCAGCCCGATCTCCCCAATACCCAGCACGGTTGGCTGGTCGAGGAACTCAGGAATGACGGAAAGCACCTCCCGGCCAAAGACCACGTCATCAGCCTCCTTGGGATTGATGCAGAGCCAGGTGTAGTGAGGGATGCCGAACTTCGCCGCGCGAGCCGGCTCATACTGGGTGAGCTGACGGAAATAGTCGCGGAATCCTTCGACCGATCCCCGGTCGAAACCAGCCCAGAAGGCTGGTTCACAGAGAGCCTGGCAACCAGCCTGCGCGATCGCCTGGTAGTCGTCAGTCGTCCGACTGACCATATGAGCGTGAGGTTCAATGTAGCGCATGAGTCGATGGGGAGTGAGGGATGTGACCAGAAACCGGTTTTGGGGCTACTCCTGTGGTGCTCCGTAGGCAAACTGGATCTCGGCCGCATCGACCGGCTCGGTGGAGTGATCCGAAAGCGACTCCAGCACGGCCCTGGCCCGCGGTTGGTCGCCGGGGTTCAACATGGCCTCCATCGCCTTGAGAAATCCCGCGTGCCGGAAGTCACTTTTTCCTTCATGGCGATCGAGGCGATCGAGAAAGGCCGCAATATCGATCAGCTTGTATCGGGCATCCATGAAATAGAGGTCGAGGATGTCGGTCTTGTTGGGCATGAGGCCAATGTAAGCCCGCCACCGGAATTCTGAAGAAGGAATTTGGGCTAAAATCTTCTGGCCCATTCCTGATCAGCAGGGAATACAGGACTGCACATGGGCGAACGCGACCTGGGAACACAGCCACTCGACCCCTTGATGGAGGCGTGGGGACTCAGCAACACTGACCTGGTGGAGACCTCTCCGGAACAACTCACTCACAAGCAGGTTCGGCGTGCGCGCTCCGGCCGCCAGCTGACCCTGAAGATGATGATGAAGATCAACCGCACCTTCAACGTCGCGATCTGGCTCCAGCTCGATGATGGACAGAAGAAACGCTTCGTGGAGTACGGCCACAAGGACCTCTTTACCTACGCCAAGGGCCACGAGCCGGGGACCCGGGATCCCAACTCCCAGCTTGCGGCGGAGGTCCACGGTTGAACATCCGGCCGGGAGGAACCCTCCCGGTGCGCCTCGGGAGTATCCCGATCGATACCCGATTCTCGATTTTTTTCGCGTCCACCACACATCATTCGTGCTTAATCCACTCCGTGCATCTCGACCACCAGCATCATCTCGCCTACTGCACCAACATCCATCCGGCAGAGTCCTGGGCGGAGACCCTCGGCGTCCTGCAGGAACACACCCTCAAGGTGCGCGACAAGGTGGTGCAGAATGACGAACCCTACGCCATCGGACTGCGTCTCTCCGCCCTCGCCGCCCGCGAGCTGCTGGAAGGTGACAACCTGCCTCTCTTTCAGGACTGGCTCGCCAGTCAGAACTGCTACGTTTTCACCATCAACGGATTCCCCTATGGCGCCTTTCACGGAACTCGTGTGAAGGAAAACGTCTACCGTCCCGACTGGTCTTCACCCGAACGGCTCACCTACACCAACCAGCTCTTCGACATTGTCGCCCGGCTGACACCCGAAGGCGTGGAAGGTTCCGTTTCCACCCTGCCCGGCTCCTTCAAGCCCTTCGAGGCCGATGAGCCCTCTCTCTTCGCCAACCTGGAGTCCTGCGCACGCCACATCGAGACGCTCTCAGGACAGAGCGGGCGCGACCTCCACCTCGGACTGGAACCCGAGCCCCTGGGCCACTTTGAGAACACCCGCGACACTCTCGCCTTCTTTGATCGACTGCTGGACCAGGCCGGCGATCCCGACCTTCTCCTGCGCCGCCTCGGCATCAACTACGACACCTGCCACTTCGCAGTCGAGTTCGATGATTGCCGCGAATCCCTCGATGCCTTCCGGGCTGCAGGGCTCCGCATCTCCAAGATTCACCTCTCCAACGCCCTCGCCCTCGACCTCGACAACCCGGCCGCAGTGAAAGCCATCGCGCAGTTCGACGAACCCGTCTACCTGCACCAATTCATTACCAATGGAGAAGAACGCCGCCGCTGCTTCACCGACCTTCCGGAGGCGCTCGCCGTGCTGCAGGAACCTCCCCCCTCAACCGGGAATCATCGCGAAGCCCGCGTCCACTTCCATATTCCCCTTTATTCTGAACCCGCCGAACCCCTCCGTTCCACCAAATTCCATGTGAGCGACCTCCTCGCCTACCGGCGAAACCACCCGGATTTCTGCACCCACTTCGAGATCGAAACCTACACCTGGGGCGTCCTCCCGGGTGACCTGCAGAAACCGATCATCGATCAAATCGCGGAAGAGTACCGCTGGGTTCTCTCCGAACTCTGAAACCAGGCTACAACCACAATCCCAACCCGTGAACATGACCGGTCAGCGCCTCCTCGACCTTCTTGCCATCGGTCGGGTGGCCAACCTGCCCACCGTCTGGTCCAATACCCTGGTGGGATTCCTCCTGGCCTGGACCATCGATGACCCGGAAATCCCCTTCGAGGCAGGGCTCCAGCGCCTCCCCCTCCTTCTCGTCGGGGTGACCTCCGCCTACCTCTTCGGCACGTTCCTCAACGACTGGAAGGATGCCGACTTCGATGGCGAATATCGCCCCGAACGTGCCATCCCGAGTGGACGCTGGTCACGCCCTGTGATCGGTTGGATTGCAGCAGGCTTCGTCATCGTGTCCTTTGCCTGCTTTCTCCCGGAGGGTTCCCGGCAACCCCTCGTTCCCGCCCTGGGCGCTGCCCTGCTAACGGCCATCCTGCTCTACACCGTGCTGCACAAGCGAACCCCTCTGGCAATCATCCCCATGGGAATCTGCCGGAGCCTCCTCTACCTCCTGGGCTATTTCGTGGTGGTCTCCGTTCCCGATCCTGAATCCGGTCTCCCTTCCGGCGGAACGGCAACTTCCCCCCTGGACCTTGTTCAGGACAACGCGCTTGTCATTCTCGGGCTCATGACCCTCGGCATCTTTACCTATGTAGCCGGCCTCACCCTGGCCGCCCGCTACGAGAGCCATCCCGGACAGCTACGCGTCCCCAGAGCCTTCCTCCGGTTCCTCATCCTCTTCTGTATTCTCACCCACACCTGGTGGTGGATCTGGAAACGCCCACCCTTCCTGGATGGCTGGCACCTCGCCATTCCAACCCTTCTCTGCCTGCTGCCATTCTGCGTCTGGACCGGACGGAGCCTCTTCGTTCTCAGGAAGTCCGTCCCCGATTTCGTCTCCCGCGCCCTGGCCGGTCTTTGCCTCCTCGATCTCCTCGCCTTTGCAGGAATCGCGGCCACCATGCGCACCGGCTGGCACGCTCTCGATGCCAGCCCCCTCTACCTCGCCCTCGTTCCTCTCTCCTGTTTTCTTCTTGCCCTGCTCCTGCAACGCCTGGCCCCCGCGACCTGAGTCGGCGATGGCCAGATCAGGGATGCTGGATCCCAGTCCCTAGTTGTCCGCAATTCCCCCTCCCAAGGAAACTGACAACCGGGAATACCCCGCTACACTGGCGTCGTGCACAAGCGTCTTCTCTTCCTCCTTCCCGTCCTGCTCCCGTTCCTTCTGGTGAGCTGCATCGAGGGCGAGGAGGAGATATGGCTCGAACCCGACGGCTCGGGTCGCATCGAGGCCACCTACAAGATGCCCACCGTGGTGGCCCGGAAGATCGGCGACCCGGAGGAACTGGTGGAGATCCTGAAGAATGCCGCTGCGCGCGACCCGCACATCGAACTCACCAGTGTCAGTCACCAGACCAGACGCGGCGGCGTCACCCTCAAGTTCTCGGGAACCTTTGACGACCTCCGCAAGCTTGCCACCTTTCCGGCACGTCAGCTGCGCGATCCCGCCGAACCCGACAAACGCGTCAAGGCCGAGGTCCTCTTCGGCGAGACACACCTCGACATCTCCTGGCGCGGGATCTCCTACGAACGGAAGGTCGACATCAGCTGGCTCCTCAAATCAAGCCCGGCTGCCAAATCCATTGTGAGGGTGCCGGCCCTCCTCGGAGATTCCTCCTTCCACTACACCCTCAACCTCCCCTCCTCGGCCCGGGAATCCAACGCCTCCACTCAATCACGGGACGGGCATAAACTGGAGTGGCTCTTCCCACTCAAGAATCACGTCCAGGAACCCATGCACCTCACCGCCGAGGGGGATTTCCCCCTGCCCGGCACCCTCTGGCTCATCCCCTTCGCGATCCTCGTTCTGCTCTTCCTCATCCAGAACAGGCGGGCGAGGAAAAAGCTCCAGCGATGATTCACGCCGGGGCCGTGAAAAGAGAGACGTGAATTCCCTTCCCGAGGGAGCCCTCCCTGCCGAATCGCATCAAAGGCGCTCTTTTATCGGTCGTTGAGGAGGCTCCTTGCCATCGATCTCGCTTCCTCACTCTGACCGCCCAGCATGCGCATCAGTTCTTCCACCCGCGCTTCGCCCTCCACTTCCTGCAGGGAGGAAACTGTCCGCCCTCCCGTCACTCTCTTCTCTACCAGGAAATGCTGGGAGGCGAGGGCGGCCACCTGCGGAAAGTGCGTGATGGCCACCACCTGATGGGCGCCACCCAGAGCCGCCATCTTTCTCCCCACTGCCCGCGCAATTTCTCCTCCGACATTGGCATCGATCTCATCAAAAACCATCAGGGGCGTGCAGTCCTCCCTGGCGAGGGCGCTCTTGATCGACAACATCACGCGGGAAATTTCCCCGCTGGAGGCGATCTGCCGAAGCGGCTTGAGTGGTTCCCCCGGATTGGGACCGAAGGCAAACTCGGCACTCTCCAATCCGTTTGCGGACGGTTCTGCCTGCAGTTCCAGGTCTACTTCAAAGGCGGCCTGCCTGAACCCCAGTTCCGCAAGATGCCTGCGGATTTCCTTGGCCAGCCGCGGAGCCGCCTTGCGTCGCTTCCCGGTCAACACTGCTCCCGCTTCCACAACTGCCTGTCGCGCCAACTTCGCCTCTGCCTCCAATTCCTCCAGCACTTCTCCCCGGTTTTCCACCGCCCCCAGACGCTCAGCCGCCCGGACCCCGCTCTCCACCACGTCTCCCAGAGTCGGTCCATACTTTCTCTTCAGGCTCTCCAGGAGATCGACCCTCTCCTCCAGAGCGGTCGCCTGTTCCGGATCAAGATCGATCTCTCCAAGATAGCGTTCCAGTTCCCGCGAGAGATCCTCCAATTCCACCACTGCGGTTTCCAGCCCCGCAGTCCACTCGCGGGCAGCGGAATCATTCTTCTCGATCTCCCCCACCAAGCGCTGCAATTCCCGCACACGGTCCATCACCCCGGTGTCCTCGCCCGTCACCAGGGCCAGGGCCTGTCCTGTCACTCCCACCAGCTTGGCGCTGTTGGCAGCCCTCTGGTAACGTTCCTGCAATTCACCTTCCCCTTCCGGATCGATTTCCGCTGCTTCAATTTCCTGCACCTGGTGACGCAGCAACTCAAGCTCCTGTTCGCCGGCCTCCTCGGCATCACGCAGCGCCCGCCAACGCGCTTCCGTCTCCCGCCAGGCTGACCAGCTCCTGCGGTAGGCAGCTCCTGCCTCCTCTGCCCCTCCGTAGGCATCCAGCATTACGAGTTGGCGCTCCACCGAGAGCAGCGACTGGTGATCATGCGGACCATGCAGGTCCACCAGGTTCCGCCCGAGCGACTTGAGCACACTCAGGGTTGCGGGCGAGTTGTTCACGAATTGCCGGTTGGATGACGGACCCACCACCCGCTTGATGAGCAGTTGCCCGTCCTCACAGCGCTCCAGCCCCATCTCCTCCAGCACCCGGTTCACCCCCCCGGCATCCGGCAGCTCAAAAACCGCCTCCACCTGACACCCTTCCGCCCCGGTCCGGATCAACCCCTTGTCCGCCCGCTCCCCCAGCACAAGCTTGAGCGCTCCCACGATCACCGACTTGCCCGCTCCGGTTTCCCCGGTCACTCCGACCAACCCGCCGCCAAGCTCCCAATCAAGCCGCTCCACAAGGGCCAGGTTCCGGATTTTAAGGAGACTCAGCATCCGCTCTTTTTCGTGGCACCAATTATGCAATCATCGTCCCGCGATTCAATCGCTGCTGTCCACCAATATGAGAATTCCCAGCCAAGATACTCTCAAACGCTGGCTTCAGACCCACGACACTCCTGTTTTCGTGCAGTTCGTGAAGTACGGCCTCTGCGGGATCGCCAGCACCATCATCCTCCTGGCCATCGCCATGACCCTCTCCAACACCATGATCCCGGCCATGGACTGGTCGACCATCGAGGGCCAGCCGATCACCGATGCCCAACGGCAGCGAAATCTCATCATCAACAACCTGATCGCCTTTCCCTTCGCCAATCAGGTCTGCTACCTCCTCAACGCCCGCCTCGTCTTCGTCCCCGGACGCCATTCCAGAACCGCCGAATTCTCCCTCTTCACTTCCATTGCCGGGTTCGGCTTCCTGGTCGGCCTGCTGGGAGGACCATTCCTCATCCGGTGGTTGGGACTTCCCAGCATCCTCGCCCAGTTCATGCTGATCGGCACCTCGGCGCTCGTGAATTTTCTCTGTCGCAAGTTCCTCGTCTTCGTCCGATAGTCACACTCAAAACCGCATTCGAGCGGCGACCTTCCCCTCCGTGAGT
>JAAZXD010000017.1:7579-15963 GCA_014240355.1 Roseibacillus sp.
CGCCACCCTGCTTGGCACCGGCACTTCGGTGGGGGTTCCGGTAATTGGCTGCCACTGCCCGGTATGCACCTCCGGCCATCCGGGCAACCAACGCACCCGCTCTTCCCTTCACCTGCAGATGCCCGGACTTTCCGTCCTCGTCGACAGCGGCCCCGACCTCCGCCAGCAGGCCCTGCGGGAGGACCTGCATACTGTCGATGCCGTTCTTTACACCCATTCTCATCTCGACCACGTGGCAGGCTTCGATGAACTGAGGGCCTTCTGCTGGCACCGGGAGGATCCTCTTCCCCTCCATGCCGGCCCGGAGACCCTGGAGGTCCTCACCCAGATGTTTCCCTGGGCCATGTCAAACACCTCTCCCAATTATGTCAGACCCGCTCCCCGTGTCATCGAGGGTCCGTTCAAACTCGGTGATCTTGCTATCACCCCGGTTCCGGTGGTGCACCCCTCGGTGGAAACCTTTGGATTCCGCTTCGACCTCCCCACCGGTCAGGCCTTGGCCTACCTCAGTGACGTGAAGGAGATCCCTTCCTCAAGTTTCTCTCTTCTCGAGGGTCTTGAAGTCCTCATCATCGATGCCCTTCGTCCCAAGCCGCACCTCACCCACATGAACGTCGAAGAGTCCCTGGCAGCCATCGCCCGGATTCAACCTGCCCGGGCCCTTCTCACCCACCTCACCCACGAAATCGATTACCGCAGCGCTGCCCGCGATCTGGATCTTCCGGAATCGGTCACCGTCGCCTGCGATGGACTCAGGTTGAGCTTTGAGAGTGGTGAACCCTGCGCTATGGTTGCTCCTCCCAGTCCATGACACACCTCCTCTGCGCCCTGCTCCTCGTTTCCTCTCCGGCGCTCCTGGCCCGTCCCGCAGCGATCCCGGCCGAATCCGTCGTAGTCCTCTACAACAGCAGGGAAGCCGACTCGAAATCCCTGGCCCGGCACTATGCGAGGGTGCGCGCCATCCCCGAGGACAACCTCGTGGGCCTGCCCATGCCGCCCGACGAGGAAATCTCCCGCGAGCAATTTGATGAAAAGATCCGCGATCCTCTGCGCAAACTCTTTGAAGCTCGCGGGTGGTGGGAACGGCCGGAGGGAGCGGACGGCCAACCCCAACCGGTTTCCCTTAATCGCAGGGTCCTCGTCACCATGCGAGGGGTCCCCTACAAGATCGCCCGCACACCCGAAACCATCTCCGCAAACCAGCTCGAAAAACGCCCGTTCGCCCCCGATCCCAAGGGCAACGAATCCTCGGTCGATTCCGAGCTCAGCCTCCTTGGGGTGGAAAAATACGCCATCGCGGGACAGATCAACAATCCCTACTTCCGTCAGGACGAGTCGGTCATGGACTTCTCCAACGCCAGCTTTCTCGTGGTGGGACGCATTGACGGACCCTCCCCCGCCATCTGCAAACGCATGATCGACGACGCCCGGGCAGTGGAAGAAAGCGGTCTCTGGGGCATGGCCTACCTCGACCTCGCCCGGAAGGGAGAGGGCTACGAACTGGGAGACCAGTGGCTGGAAAAGATTGCCGGGATGAACAGGGAAGTCGGCATCCCCACGGTCATCGACCGGCACCCCGACACCTATGTCACCAACTACCCCATGAGCCACGCCGCCCTTTACTATGGCTGGTATTCCCACCACCGCAGCGGGCCACTCCTGAACGAGAAGTTCCGGTTCAAGCGCGGAGCGATTGCCATCCACCTTCATTCCTACAGCGCATTCGAACTCCGACACCCAGCGCGGCGCTGGTGCGGACCGATTCTCGCGCATGGGGCCGCCGCCACGGTGGGCAATGTCTACGAGCCCTTCCTCGCCCTCACCCATCACTTTGATATCATCCATCAACGCCTTCTCCAGGGCTACACCATCGGCGAGGCCTCCCACATGGCCCTCCCTGCTCTCTCCTGGCAAGCCGTCCTCCTCGGCGATCCCCTCTACCGCCCCTTCCGGGAAGATCTCGAGGCGAACGTGAAGGACAGGGAAGATCGCGACTACAAGGCTCTCCGGCATGCCCAAGACGAATGGGGAGACGATCCGGAAAAACTTGTCCCGAAGCTGCGCACCTATGCCAACAATACCAACAGTGGACCCGTCTTTGAGGCCCTCGGCCTGCTCGCCCGGGCAAACCAGCAGGAAGAGCAGGCCACCGCTTTCTTCACGAGTGCCAGCGACAAGTTCCAGAACAAGACCGACCAGTTGAGGCAGGACCTCCACATCATGGATGTCTACCGCGCTGCCGGGAACAAGGAGACCGCCATCCTCCTCCTGCAAAAGATGGAAAAACGCTACTCCAGGCTGCCCGAGGGCAAGGCCGTTATCTCGCTCCTCAATATCCTGGACCCTCCCTCCCCGCCTCCGGTCAAGGTGGACCCCAAAAAGCGGCGCCGAAACCGGTAGGGACAGGCGACCGACCCCTCACTTCTTGCCCGCCACACGCGCCCTGATCGGGGCGTATGGATCTCCGGGCCCCTTCGCGGGATCGACATAGTGCGCAAGATCGCGCATTGCGATTACGGTACAGCCTTCCTTACTGAGGTAGGCCATGTGCTTCCGGAAGTCCCCGGGATCGCAATTCACCCAGGGATGTTCCAGGGCCGGCACCCCATGATAGCAGAGCACTGCAATCCTGCCGTCGCGAGCCTGCTCCACGGCCCAGACCAGATCTTCGAATTTCCAGTCGGGACCCGCATAACCGGTGGTCGGCACCAGAAGGGGATGATCAACCCGCGGATCGTAGGCGGGACCTCGTGCTCCCTTCCCGCCGTCCTTGAATTCCGGACCCACTCCTCGCCGTGCAAAGAGGTAATTCATTTCGGTCAGCACCTCGACACAGGTGGGACTGTGCCCGAACCCCGGATAGCAGAAGGTCACCGGCCTCGGAATCTTGTACTGCTCACAGCGTTTCTCGATATGGGTCAGCTCACCCTTCATGCGCTCCTTGGAGAGCCTGGGCATGTGAGGATGGGTTCTGGTGTGATTGCCAATCTCAAAGCCCATTCCGTGCAATTCCGCGATCTCCTTCCAGGTAACGTAATGGTCCTTGTTCCGTAAGAATCCCAGTCCCTCCGTCACGTAGAAGGTCGCCCCGAAGCGGTGTTTCTTCACCTCCCCGGCCACGAAGGCCCGGTCTGACTTGTTACAGTCATCAAAGGTCAGGACCACCAGCTTGTCCGGGATCTTCCTGAGTTTCACTGCAGACGCATTCTCCTCCGCGAAAGAGCAGGGCAGGGCTAGGAGGGACAGGGCAGCAAAGCCGAACAGAAAGCGTTTCATCCCTGTCTGCTCGCACCACTGCCACTCCCTGTCAATCCTGCAGAAACCGCACGTCAGGAACCATCCGCCAGCTCCCTTGCAATTGTCAGGATGTCTGCAGCTCCTGCCCGCCATATGGCAGATCAGCTTTTCCCAAATAAGCCCTAGAAAAATCGCCTATCCGCACCAAGTTGCCAGTGACCGGATCCTGGAAAACAGGTCCGGAACCCTTCGGAAATGACCTCCCAGGAAAGCCTCCTTGCTCTCAACCTCCTCCCCGGACTGGGTCCGATCCGGCTCCGCCGTCTTCTCGACCGCTTCGGGGACGCGGAAGGTGTCCTGCGTGCCTCTGAAGCCCAGCTTACCGCCATCAACGGGATCGGTCCCGAGTCGGCCAGGGTCATTCACACCTGGGAGGATCATGCCGATCTCCAGGGGGAACTATCCTCCATCCGCTCACGGGGCCTCTCCCTGCTCACACCCGGACAACCGGCCTGGCCTGCCGCCTTCACCCATCTCCCGGACGCCCCCCTGCTCCTCTACGTGTGGGGCGAGGTGCAGGAACGCGACGCCCGTGCCTTCGCGATCGTGGGATCACGCAAGACAACCCACTACGGACGAAACTGCACCAGGAAGTTCTCGTTCCAACTCGGTCATGCGGGCTTCACCATCATCTCGGGACTGGCGCGCGGAATCGACACCACGGCCCACGAGGGGGCTCTTGCGGCCGAGGGTCGCACCATCGCGGTGCTGGGTTCCGGACTGGGCCAGCTCTATCCTCCCGAGAACATGGCCCTGGCGGAACGAATCGCGGACGGCCATGGCGCGGTCATCTCGGAATTCCCCATCGGGACCAGGCCGGACACCCACACCTTTCCGCAACGCAACCGCATCGTGGCTGGATGGTGCGAGGGACTGCTGGTGGTCGAGTGTCCCTCCCGCTCCGGTTCCCTCATCACCGCCGACCTGGCCGGAGACTACGGGAAGCACGTCTTTGCCATCCCCGGGGGGATTGACCGCCCCAGTTCAGAAGGCTGCAATGAACTCATCCGCACCGGCGCCATCCTGGTCACGGACGGATCCCAGATCTTGGATGAACTCTCCCCGCTTCCTCCGGAAGCCCGGACCACCGCGCCCGTCCACGAACCCTCCGCCAACCCCGATCTGGCCCGCCTCAGCGAGGACGAGAGCCAGGTCTTCGCCCAGTTGACCGGGGAAGAGCGCAGCATGGACCAGATCATCGAGGATTCGGGGCTGCCCGCTTCCACGGTCGCCGCCACCCTCCTCCGACTAGAAATGAGAAGCCTCGCCAGACAGCTCCCCGGTTCCTACTTCGTGAAATCATCCTGAATTTCAAGGCCGGGACAATCAGCCTGAAGGCACCCTTCATCTCCCGGAATCCGCTCCCCCCGGAACCGTTCCACTCCTTACCCCCCGGGTCCGTAAAGAAGCTCTTCCACCCTGTTTACTGCCCTTCGGCTTCGCGGTCACGAGACCAGTAAAGACAACATTTTCAGGAACCCCCAGGGTTCCTGAAAGAGGACCTCTCGAAAAATTCCCCTTTCCAAAACCACCTTCCGCCGCGTATGTGGCATCCCCGGATGGCAAAAACCCTCATCATTGCGGAGAAACCCTCGGTCATGACCGACCTCTCGCGTGCCCTCGCCAAGAAGCTCGACAAGTTTGAGAAAAAAGGGAAATCGCTCGACGCGAAATACTTCGAAAACGAGCAGGCCATCATCACCTCCGCGGTCGGCCACCTCGTCGAACTCAAGATGCCCACCGGGCCGAATGGCAGGAATCTGCCCTGGAAATTCGACGTCCTCCCCGCCATCCCCCGAACCTTCGAACTGCAGCCCATCGAGAAATCCGAGGGGCGCCTCCGCCATGTCCTCAAACTCGCCCGGCGCAAGGATGTCGGCCTGATCGTGAACGCCTGCGATGCCGGCCGCGAGGGGGAGCTCATCTTTCAGTACATCCTCGACATCGGAGGCATCGATAAACCGATCAAGCGCCTCTGGATGCAATCCATGACCTCCGGGGCCATCCAGGAGGCCTGGGACACCCTGCGCCGTGGAGAAGAAATGGACGATCTTGCCGATGCGGCCAAGTGTCGCTCCGAGTCCGACTGGCTGGTGGGCCTCAATTCCACCCGGGCCCTCACCTGCTTCCGTTCCCGTCACGGCGGCTTCAACATCACCGCCGCCGGCCGGGTCCAGACTCCCACCCTCGCCATCCTCGCCAAACGCGAACGAGAAATCGCCGCCTTCAACCCCACCCCCTACGCCGAGGTCCACGCCGACTTCGGCGTCGAAGCCGGGGAATACGCTGGCAAGTGGATCGACCCCGCCTGGAAAAAGGACGAGGGCAATCCCCACTCCCGCCGCGAACGCATCTGGGACCTTGAAACCGCCAGGACCATCCACGACCGCTGCCAGGGCAAGACCGGTACCGTCCACGAGGAAAAGAAACCCACCAGGCAGATCGCCCCCCAACTCTACGACCTCACCACTCTCCAGCGCGAAGCTCCCTTTACCGCCAAGAACACTCTCGGCCTCGCCCAGACTCTCTATGAGAGGCACAAGATGCTCACCTATCCTCGGACCGATTCACGCTACCTGCCCGAGGATTATCTGGCCAACGTCATCCAGACCACCAGAGAGCTCGCGAAATCCAACCATCCCATCGCCAGGTGGGCCGCAGACTCCCTCGACAACGATCGCATCAATTTCCAGAAGCGCGTCTTCAACAACGCCAAGGTCTCAGACCACTTCGCCATTATCCCGACCGGTCGCGTCGTCAAAATCAATGAAGCCGAGGAAAAACTTTACGACATGGTCGTCAAACGCTTCGTCGCAGTCTTCTTCCCCCACGCCGAATTCGAGGTCACCAAACGCCTTACCACCATCAATCACTCCGAGCCGGGCACCCTCATCATTCCCAGCTCCCCCGAGCCGGTGCAAAGCACCTCCGACACGTTTCAAACCGATGGCAAGATCCTCACCAACCCCGGCTGGCTCGCCGTCTACGGCCGTAGCGTCGGGGTCGCCGCCGGGAAGGACGAACTCGTCCCCGTCAACGAAGGGGAAGATGCCGTCGTCCAGGAAGTCCAGCTTGAGGAAAAGGAAACCAATCCTCCCGCCCGATTTACTGAGTCCACCCTCCTTTCCGCCATGGAGGGCGCCGGAAAACTCGTTGATGACGAGGAACTGCGCGAGGCCATGGCCGAACGTGGTCTCGGCACCCCGGCCACCCGCGCCGCCACCATCGAGGGCCTCCTCCGGCAGAAATACCTCGCCCGCGACGGCCGCGACCTCAACGTCACCGGCAAGGGGCTCCGCCTGATCGAGCTTCTTGAGGAAATGGACATCAAACCCCTGACCTCTCCCTCCATGACGGGCGACTGGGAAGCCAAGCTGCGCCAGATGGAGCACGGCCAACTCGATCGCGAGACCTTCATGAAGGAGATCGCGACCTTTACCGAGGATGTCGTGAACAAAGCCCGATCCCATTACGACGAGGCCGTCTCCCGCACCTTCCCGGCCCTTGAGTGCGCCTGCCCCGAATGCGGCGCTCCCGATCTCAAGCAGACCGACGCCACCTACGAATGCAACGAACCGGAATGTAAATTCCGCATCTCGAAGTACATCGCGGGCCGCCCCCTCAGCGAGGAGGAGGCCCGGGAGCTCTTTACCACCAAGTTCCTTGGACCACGCGAAGGATTCATCTCCCGTTTCAACAAACCCTTCGAAGCCGCCATCGAACTGGTGCAGACGGTCAGCAAGACCGGCAAGAAGGGACGACTCAAAACCAACTTTGTCTTTGAGCAGGACGAACCGGAGGAGCTCTCCGAGGATCAGATCGTGGCCCAGATCACCCACGGGGACGCCCGGCACGACCTCTACGAGACCGACAAGAGCTACCTTGTCCCCTCCCTGAAGACCGACAAGGAACCCGAGGGCGTCAAGTTCTCGAAGACCATCCTCTCCGCCGAGATCCCCCGCGAGGCCGCCATCCGAATGCTCAACGGTGAGAAAAGTGAACTCCTCAAGGGATTCGTCTCCAACCGGACCAAGCGAAAGTTTGACGCCTTCCTCCGCTATGACTTCGAGCAGGGCCGACCCACCTTTGAATTCCCGCCGCGAAAGAAGGCTGCCAAGAAAAAGACCGCGCAGAAGGAATAGAATCCGCCGTGGCTGATGACTCCCAACTGCCGCCCTTGAACCCACCAGCAGCTCTCGCAGGTTCATCCTTGCGAAGTAGCCCCACCCGACACCGTCGGCGGGGGTTTTTTCCGGGATGACCCCGGTTCTGATACTCCTGCGCTCCCACCAGGCTCCGGCCGCGCAGCCAAACCAGTCCCACTGGACACTCGACTCCCGGAGGAATGTCCTTAGTCTCTTCCCGTGCTCCGCTTCCGTCTCTTCGGATTCCCCGTCACGGTGGAACCCTGGCACTGGCTCATCCTCGCCTTCATTGGAGGTGCTCTGCACATTCAGGAACGCGAGGACCTTTTCAGGGTAATGCTGTTCATGATGGCGGGTTTCGCTTCCATCCTCATCCACGAGCTGGGACACGCCTTCATGAGCCGGCTCTTCGGGTGCCGGCACGTGGCCATCGTTCTTCACGGCATGGGAGGGGTAGCAATCTCCAAGGGTGCCAACTTCACCCGAAGTCAGGATATCCTCGTCAGTGCGGCAGGTCCGGCCCTCCAGGCCTGCTGTGGCGGAGCGTCCCTTGTCCTGCTCCTGCTCCTGCCGCACAGCTTCGACGGCCCGGCCGCCAGCCTTCTCTCTGCCTTCGTATGGGTGAGCCTGTTCTGGGCTCTCATCAATCTCATCCCGGTCCATCCCCTGGACGGGGGGCAGATCCTCCGGGAAGTCCTCGGTCCCCGTCGCATTCAGCTCACCCTCAAGATCAGCATCGTCGTGGCAGTGGTCGTCGGGGTGCTGATGTTTCTCCTGACCAGGAGCCTCCTCTTCCCCATCCTGCTCGGCTTCACCGCCTGGCAGAACTACAAGATGCTGGGCCGCCTCCCCGCCAATCGCGGCTGGTGAGAAGCCGCCCCCCTAGAAGAAAACAAGCCGCCCCCCGGCAATGAGGGCAAAAATGATCACGAGCCCCTCGAA
>JAAZXD010000180.1 GCA_014240355.1 Roseibacillus sp.
CGGCGGTTCGCTCGGTTGGGTCTCGGCGATTGCCGGTGATGACCTCGACGCCAACATCGGCGACGGTTCAAACCGCGGCGCCGCGGCGGTGATCGACATCGACCATGACACCTACTGGACCAACCGGGGAGAGCCGGGGGATCACTGGAACTTCGTGGCCATGGTCATCGACCGCGACGCGCAGACCCTCACCAACTACGCTGCTGATGAATGGGTCACCGTGTCCGGCACCTCCTGGGCATCGGGAGTCACGGGCCAGGACTTTGGACAGGATTCCTCCTCCCCGACCACTGATTCAGATATCTCCAATGTGGGTGATCTCACCGCAGGCAACCTCGACATCGTCATGGGACAGGACGGCGACGGGGCCGGCTACAGCCTGCCCGCCTCCGGCCTTGATGATGTCTCGATCTGGAACCGCGCTCTCACCCGGGCTGAGCTGTGGGAGATTTACGCCGAGGGCCGCTCCAATGCCACCTCACTCGGTGCAATCGTCGCGGCCAGGACCCCCCCCAATACCGCCACCGCCACCATCGCCGATGGCGCCGGCGAGGTGGTCTTCAACGCCTCCTTCGAAGGGATTGATCCGGCCGCTACGCCGGGCGGCACCCTCCTCAACGGGGACGCCCCCTTCGCCGCCAATCTGGGGACCTCGGTCGGCAACTGGGCCAACGTCTTTACCGCTGACGCAGCCGGCAACGACCCGGGCGTCATCGCCGAGACCGGAGCCGACGCGAAGGGAGACGGCGTCGACAATGCCCTGCGCCTCGATCGTCCGGCGGCAACGCAGGATGTCTGCGCCCAGTTCGACGGAGCCATCGATATCAGTGGATCCAACACCGGGATGATTTCCTTCGATCTCGCCACCCGGCGGACGCAGGGCAACTCTGCCGCCAAGAGCACCACCATCATCGGTCTCGATGAGGCCGGGAACAAGTCCTTCGAACTCTTCCTTGATGCCAACAACAACGGGACGACCCACGAGCAACTCTTCCACGTGGACAGCAGCGGCACGAAGACTGCCCTCGGAAACGTGCAAGACTTCGACAACAGTGGCGGTTGGAACGAGGACCGCATGTCGAACGTCCGGATCGGACTCACCAGCACGGGCTACTGCGTCCAGATCGAGAAGTTCCCGCTCGGCACCACCCCTGCCCCGGACACCACCACCGGTGAACTCTCCTACGCCGGCAATGCCACTACCATCACACAGGTGGTCTTCCGGGTCTCGGGCAGCGCCGACACCGGCATCAGCGGCGGGATCTACCTCGACGATGTCAGGGCCGCAGGCAGTGCTCTCACCACCCAGGAGGCCTGGCGCCTCGCCTTCTTCGGCAGCGGGAACAACTCCGGTGACGGGGCCGACGGCAATGACGCCAATGGCAACGGACTCTCCAACCTGCTCGACTTCGCCTACGGATTCAACCCGGACGGGCCCAACAGCTCCGCCGATTCCCTCGAAGTGAGCAACCCCGGACCCAACGGAGAAATCACCCAGCTCGGAGGGCTCACCTTCTGGGCTGATCCGGTCACCGGGGAAGTCTTCATGCGCTACACGCGCCGCACCGATTACGCGGCGGTAGGGCTTGCCTTTACGGACCAGTTCAGTCGCGACCTGAACACCTTCGAGAACGCCGCCGAATCGCCGGAGGTGATCGCCACCGGAACCGGAGATGACGGCACCAGGATCGAAGCGGTCCAACTCAAACTGCCCCTTGTCCTGCCGGACAGCGGAGGCAAGGCCCGCTTCGGACGAAACCAGGTCCAGATCAACCCATAAGTCCCCTTTCACAGGAACCCTGCAAACCCAGATTCTCATGAGAAACGCACTGTCCGCCATTTTCCTGCTTGGAGTTGCCACCACGGCACCGGGAGCCATCCTCTGGTTCCCCCACCAGAACATCTCCATCCCCACCACCTTTGAAGGCATCGCGGTGGATCTTGAAACCGGGACCACCTCAAGCGACGCCGCAGGACTTCCCGGAGGCGATGCCAACTTCCTCCTCGGAGGCGGAGCGGTCACCAACGACGCCGATCAGGCGGCCGCCAGTGCGAGCTGGCAACCGGTCCGCACCGGCACGAGCAATATTGATTCCCTGCAGCAGCTCGGCATCGGCGACACGGTGGACGCCAGCAGCACGACTTCCACGGGCTTCGGTGCATCGGGGATACCCACCTCCCATTTCCCGGAGTTCACCGCGGGAACACCCGGTTATCTCGGTTTCTCCCTTGTCCTCAACAACAATACCACGGCCTACGGGTGGATGCGGGTGACCCTGCAGAACAACAACCAGGCCGGCGGCCTCATTCATGAATGGGCCATTCAGGATGATGGAGGTGCCATCGAAGTAGGCATTCCCGAACCCGGTTCCCTTCTCCTCACCTTTCTGGGACTCGGCAGCCTTTTCCTCCGTCGCAAACGGCAGACCGGGTGATCCGGCTGCAAGCAGGGAAAAGGCGAACCGATTCCCCGGGTAGTGCTGAAAACCGGGCCGGTCAATCTGCGACCCTTCCCGGAACGGGAGCAACTGGATGGGATCTTCCCCATTCAGGCAACCCATATCAATTTGGAGAAACCAAGCGTAGCAACGCTCCCCCCTCTCGCCATCTTAGGGGTTGACCATCCCCCAACCGATGGGACCATCACTATCCGGGAGTGGTCTCTCCCGGAAAAGCTCTTCATGACCCCCCTTTCCATGGCCCACCCCCTGGCCAAGGCAGAGAGCCGGCCCCTGTGCGGCCTCGTGGTTGCCAGCATTCTCCTTCTTCTCGGTCTCGGCACCTCTCCAGCCCCTGCCGACCTGGTTGCCCACTATGCCCTTGATGATCCTCCCGCAGGCGACGACACCGTCATCGACTCCCTGGGCAGGAATAATGGGGTCCTCATCAACCCCGCCAGCGTCACCCGGGGGGTGGCCGCCCACGACCCGGCCTTCGGAACCGCCTGCGACTTCGCCCTGCGGGGCGGGATAAACCTCGGAACCCGGACCGAGGTCCGGCCCGTCGATCAATTCACGATGACCTGGTGGATGCGTCCCACCACCCTCAATGCCTTTGACCGCATCTACGAAACGATGACCGGGACCTCGAACGGTGCTAATGGCATCCGCATCGACCTGGGTGCCAATCCCGGCGACAGCGTGCGCGTCCTTCTGCGGGACGGGAACGGGGCCACCAGCACCCAGCACACTCACTCCCTCACCCTGCGCACTGATGGAACGTGGTACTTCGTGGCGGTCCGCTACGACTCTACTACGGGGGACGGATCTGCCCTGAAACTGACCGTCCTGGAAGATGGCGGACCCGTCTCCACCGCCGCCATCACCGCCGCCACCAGGTCTCCAGCCTCCCTCGGCACCGGACCGATCGACCTTCACTCCAACGGCGCCTTCCTCGCGGCCGATGATGCCGCCGCATCGGTTTCCAACGATTTTGGCGGAGCCCTCGACGACTTCGCCATCTTCCAGACCGGCGATCACTTCGGAATCCTCTCGGATGAGGATCTGGCCACCGTCTGCAACCAGGGCGCCCTGGCCCTTGACCCCCCGGCACCCCTGCCTCTCATCAACAGTTTCACGACCAGTGCTTCATCCGTCACCCCGGGCTCGCCGGTCACCCTTTCCTGGGATGCAAGCAACGCGGAAACACTCTCGATCGCACCCGGAATCGGACCGGTCGACAATCGGACGGCGGACGGCAGAGGCTCCCTCGAACTCACCCCGGAAAAAACCACCTTCTACACCCTGACCGCCGTCAATGGTGAGGGCACGGCCAGCGCCGGCCTTCAGGTCGTCGTGGGCGGACAACTGCTGCCTCCGGTCATCAGCGAATTTGTGGCGCTCAACCGGACGAGCCTGCTCGATGGCGACGGGAACAACCCCGACTGGATAGAGATTCACAATCCCAACCTCGTCCCCCTCGATCTCGAGGGCTACTTCCTGACCGACGATGCTTCCGAACCCACCCGTTGGCCCTTTCCAGCTGCTACTCTCGTGCCCGGCGGCGGCTACCTCGTGGTCTTCGCCTCACAACAGGACCGCAATGACTACGTCGATGCAGGCGGCAACCTGCACACCAACTTCGCACTTCGCTCGGCTGGAGACTACCTTGCCCTGGTGGCTCCCGATGGAGCAACCGTGGTGAGCGGGTTTTCCCCCGACTATCCGGAGCAGAAGGAAGATGTGGCCTACGGCCTCAACGGTTTCTTCCTCGCTCCCACCCCGGGAGCGCCCAACGACGGCGGAGGCGTAATCGGCTTCGTGGAGGACACCACCTTCAGCATGGACCGGGGATTCTACCAGACCGCGATTTCGGTAGCGATCACGACCGCCACCCCGGATGCCGGGATCTACTACACCACCGACGGAACCGAGCCCTCCCCTGCCAACGGCACGCTCTACCGCACCCCGTTGACCATCGACACCACCACCACCCTCCGGGCGGCCGCCTTCAAGGAAGGACTCGACCCCACCAACATCGACACCCAGACCTATCTCTTTCTTGAGGATGTCGTCCGACAACCCGCCGTCATCCGCGGCTATCCCCGCACCTGGGCCGGTGAACCCGCCCACTACCACATGGATCCCGAGGTGGTGAACCATCCCCTCGACGGCCCTCAGATGCTGGAAGCCCTCAAGGCCTTCCCCACCCTCTCCATTGCGATCGATCCTGACGAAATGTTCGGAACCTCGGGGATCTACCAGAACCCACAGAGCCAGGGAGACGCCTGGGAGCGGTCGGTCTCAGCCGAGTTCATCAGCCCGGATGGCTCCGAACCGGGCTTCCAGATCAATGCCGGCATGCGGATCCAGGGCGGAAGCAGCCGCAATCCGGACATCCCCAAGCACAGCCTGAGCCTGCGCTTCCGCCGGGACTACGGATCCGGAAAACTGAACTATCCTCTCTTCAAGGATGCTCCCTTCGGTGAGTCGGCGGTCGAGGAATTCGATTTTCTCCAACTACGGGCGGGATTCAATTTCGCCTGGACGCACCGACACTACTACCAGGCCCGCCACGCTCAGTACAACCGGGACCAGTGGGTGAACGATCTCTACCTCGCCATGGGGCAACCTGGCACGCACGGGCGATGGGTTCACCTCTACCTCAACGGACTTTACTGGGGGCTCTACCATGTGCACGAACGCCCGGACGGAAACTTCATGGCTTCCTACTTCGGCGGAGAGAGCGAAGACTACGATGCTCTCAGCTCCGGCCAGGCCCGCAGTGGCGACACGGCAGCCTGGAACACCATGATCGCGATTGCCAACGGTAATATTGCCGATCCAGCCCGTTACCGTGCGATCCAGGACTACCTCGACGTGGACTCCCTCATTGACTACATGCTCCTCAACTTTTTCGTGGGAAACACCGACTGGGACGGACACAACTGGCGGGCGGCCCGGAAGCGCAGGAGAGGCGCCGGCTACCTCATGCTGCCCTGGGATTCGGAATTCGCCATTTCGCCGAATGGAGCCGGTGTCATCAACAATCCGCAGCCTCTTTCCAACGCCCTTAACACCAACGTGACCGGCCGCAACGGAACGGGGCGCCCCAGCGGTCTGCACCAGGATCTCGTTGCCAATCCCGAATATCTCATGCGCTTCGCCGACCGCACCCATCGGCATCTCTTCAATGGCGGAGCCCTCTCGCCAGCGACCGCCGGTGCGATCTGGAGGGCCCGATCGGACCTGATGGACCGGGCCGTGGTGGCGGAATCCGCACGCTGGGGTGATTTCCGCTACGACGTCGACCCCGGACGATGGCAGCAATCGGACTTTGATCGCTACACCAGGAACGACCACTACCTGGAGAACCAGTCCTGGATTCTCCGCACCTACATCCCCCGGCGTGGCGGCGTGCTCCTGAGTCAACTGCGCAGCCGCGGTCTCTATCCCGCCACCAATGCCCCCCGCTTTCGCCAGCATGGAGGTAACGTGGCACTCGGACAGGCGCTCACCATCAGCAATCCCAACCCTGAAGGGATCATCTACTACACCACGGACGGCTCCGACCCCCGTGATCCTGACGCAGGTGGCAACTTAGTCTCCCCAAGTGCCGTCCCCTACACCACCCCCCCCGTCTTCACCGGGAGCGCCCTCCTGCGGGCCCGCGTCCTCAACGGCACGGAATGGTCGGCCCTGAACGAAGCCCGTTTCCTCGCCGGCGCTCTCGCGGACTCCTCCACTCTTGCTCTTTCGGAGCTCATGTACAACCCGCCCGGACCATCCGAAGACCACGAGTTTGTGGAACTGGTCAACCACTCGGACACGGAAACCATCGAACTGGGCCAGGCGGAATTCATCACGGGGATCGCCTTCACCTTTCCCCTCAACACCCGCCTCGCCCCGGGAGAACATCTTCTCCTGGTCTCCAACCGGACCGCCTTTGAAGCAACCTACGGATCCGACCTTCCCGTGGTGGGCGAATATGCGGGCCTGCTCGACAACGACGGCGAACAACTTGTCATCGCAGACTCTCTCGGCAACATTCTGCTGGATTTCACCTACAATGACGGCCCCCAATGGCCCGCCCAGGCCGACGGGGCAGGCCACAGCCTGGTGCTGCGGCGTCACGATCCTGCCAGCGATCCCAGCGACGCCCTGAACTGGCGCAACAGCTCCGAATCCATGGGAACCCCGGGAAGCTCCGACCGCACCACCTTCAACGGCGATCCCTCCGCCGATAACGATCAGGACGGTCTCGAAGCCCTCCTGGAGTATTCAACCGGA
>JAAZXD010000181.1 GCA_014240355.1 Roseibacillus sp.
ACTGGCGGCTGTACGATTCGTTGAATGCCACCAGGTTGGCGACCTGCCCGGGCGCACCGCTGCCCACCCCCAGGAAGATCTCCTCTCCCAGAAGCGCGGTAATCATCTGAGCCTGGGGGTTTTCGTCGAGGTTCTCCAAGTCAAACTCGTCCGGCACCAGATTGTCGCCGAGCTGTTCTTCAGCCAGCTTCAAAAGCGCCGATTTCCGAATTTCGTCCACGAAGCCCTTGCCATCGTAAATCCCAATGTAGGCGTGGGTGGTGTTCGGCATGAGCCTGGCAAAACCGGTTGCCTTCGCCACCGCCTCCAGGTCGCCTGCCGGGGCCGGGGCCGGGGCCGGATCACCGGCAACCGCCTTGAGGGCAACTTCTTTTGAGCCTCCACCCCCTGCCGGAACCGCGGCATCGCTATTATTGTCTCCACACGCACTGAGCCCAAATCCTCCGAGAACTCCGAGAAGGCCGAATAAATGGAGGCGGTTGGTTTTCATTGGTCAATAGTTAGCCTCAACTGGAGAATGGGCAATTGTTTTAAGGGGGAATAATTGTAGTGCCAGGGGGCTCTCCTGAAATGCAATACCCGGCAAAGCCAGAACGCTTCGCCGGGTGAATATTGTCTAATTTGTTGGAGAAAATAATCCCCGGTGTACTGCTATTTGCTGTCCCCTTCGTCGTATTCCCCCAGTTCCCGCACCCAGATGTTGCGGTACTGGATGGGATCGCCGTGATCCTGCAGGCTGATGGGCGCCTTCTCCGGATGCTTGGCGGCGTAGGTGGCGAGAGCCTTGTGCCTGGTCGGGCCAAGGAGGGCCTTGCGGTGATGCACCAGCACACCGTTGTGAATCACGGTGATGACCGCCGGTTCCACCACTTTCCCGTCCTTGTAGCCGGGGGCCTCGAAAATGATGTCAAAGCTCTGCCATTCCCCCTGTGGGGTAGAGGGATTGACCCGCGGCGGGGCCTGCCCGTAAAGGGCCGCAGTCTGTCCATCGGGATAGGTCTGGTTGGTGTGGCTCTCACCCACCTGCACCTCATAGAGACCCATCAGGAACACACCGCTGTTGCCGCCCCCCTGCCCCTGCACCTTGCGACCAGCCGGCACCCGGTACTCGAGGTGCAACTGGCAATCGCCAAACTTCGCCTTTGAACGCACTCCACCCCCCCGGGCCACCGTCATCACGCCGTCCACGATCGGCCACTTGTTGCCGTCCCAGGTAGCGGAACTCTTCTCGCCAATGAGCACAAGAGCATCACCGGGAGATTTGACCGAAACCGCTCCCGCACTCTGCACCTTGACCGGCTGGGGCCGCGTGCCATCATGCACTACGTAGGGCACACCAGGGAGTTTCGGAGTGTCCGGCTTCTCACCGACTTCAATTCCCGAGACCATTCCCGTCGCTGCCAGCGACGCCAATACTGTGCGGAACCTGAAACATTTCATGGTAGCGGAAATGCAACGACAGTCCCTCCCTACAGGCAACTCTAAATGAATTTCGGAAATTACTGAAATTACAGAAATTCTGTTTGCTCCTTGGCGAAGCTTGTGAAATATTTCACAAGCTTCCCTGCACGAAAAAATGCCAACGAAGTTCAAGATCGATCCGGGCGATGCCAGACATCTTCCCTTTGCTCTGGTGGACCATGAACTGAAGCAGGTCGAGTCCTCCCTGCGGGACCAGGTCCGCCATTTCGATCCCGGAGTGGAGCCCTACATGTCCTACATCTGCGATACGGCAGGCAAACGTATCCGTCCGGCTCTCTGCATCCTCATGGGCGGCGCCAGCGGAGGAGTAACCGCCAATCATCTGAAGCTTGGCACCATCCTCGAACTCATTCACATGGCCACCCTGGTCCACGATGACATCATCGATGGGGCCAGCACGCGCCGCAATGTAGCCACCGCCAACTGCAAGTGGGGAGATGGGCTCGCGGTCCTGCTGGGCGATGCCCTCTTCTCACATGCCCTCATGCTTTCGACCGAGTTCGACGATCTGGTCCTCTCCCGGGCCATTGCGGCCGCCTCGCGGGACGTATGCCAGGGCGAGATCCTGCAGACTCAAAGACGCTTTGATCTTACCCTCACGAAGCAGGACTACTTCCGCATCATCGGGATGAAAACCGGCGCCCTCTTCGCCGCTGCCACGGAGTTGTCAGCCTACCTTTCCAACGTGTCCGGGGAAACCCGCGAGGCCATGAAGGATTTCGGGATGAAGCTGGGAACGGCCTACCAGATCTACGACGACTGTCTCGACCTGATCGGGAGCGAAGAACAGTTCGGAAAGACACTTCGTACCGACCTTGAAAAGGGAAAGCTCACCCTCCCCATGCTCTACCTCCTCGAGGACGCCGGTGCCACCCAGCGTGAGATCCTGCAGAAGCGGATCATCCAGCAGGAGAAACTCGACCTCACCGTCCTGGCCGGCATCGCCGAATACCAGGGAGCCATCGGCAGATCTCTGCACCGGGCTGCGACTCTCCTTGAAGAGGCCGAAGGATGCCTCCGCCTGCTCGGCGACTCGGACTACCGCGAGGCTCTCAGCGGAATGCTCTCCTTCCTCGCCGGTCTCCTCAATGCCCTGCAGAAGGGGTAGGGTCCGCTCTGTTCTGTTCCGGCCGGAACTGTCCCGGGGCCCCCTACGGAACCTCCAATCGTTCAACTGCCACCATGCCCCCAAATGGAGTGGCCGCCTGAAAGAGGCACCCGGCATTCGGATGCCGCGCCTGCTCCTCCGCGCTCATGTGCTCCACCGCGGTAGTGAGAAACAGCAGCACCTCCCCCGCTATCTTCGCCAGGAGCGGACAGGTCACCCGGGGAGAACCAGGGACCTTCCACACCGCCTCCAATTCGCCGTTAGCCAGGCTGTGCTGACGTGCTTCCCCCGACTCCACATCATTCGGATTGTACATCGCTATAATGACGCTCTGTTGATCCGGGGTGATCACCATCCCGTCAGGATATGCGTCAACCTCCTGCAGATCCACCACCACCCGCGGATTCCCCAGTCGCTGGTTCTCCAGATCGAATGGATACTCCACCACCACCCTGGTGGGCGTATCGATATCCAGAAGAAAGCTGCCCCCCTCCCGAGAAAGAATCACTTTCCCATTCGAACAGGCCTGCCCACCGCGCAGGTGGGTCGCCGCGTTCATGCCCGGAAGCCAGAGATACAAACCCGCCTTGGGATCCGTGAATGCCACATCCTTGGTACCAAAGAGCACCCCGTTGCCACAGACCGTTCCGTCGTTGATGATAGTTCCCTCCTCCTCGCCCTCCACTTCCCCGAAGGTTCCCACCCAGCTGGCGGATTCCACGTCGAAGAAACCCACCTTCCGCTCGAACCCCGTCAGAAAGACGGAGGGATTGTCAGTGGGAAAGGCAAACCCGGGGCGCCCGGGCAGGACGTGGTGCCGATTTTCGCCGCTGGCCAGATCAAGGACATTAATCGATCCCTCTTTCGAGTCCCCGCCATGCTGGATCGCCACCCACGACATCTGCCCCGGACCATATTGGCATGGACCCTCGGGAAGATAGGCCAGGGCATCACTGGCGGGCCTGAAGACCACCTCCGCTGAAAATTCAGACATCGCATGCAGCCTTCACAACGAAGCGGAAGCCTGTCAAGCATGACCCTCGCAATGCAGGACAGCGGCTACAGCCGTCCCGGCTTCCTCGCGATGAGTGCGGCAGGACCGGTGGGGGCTGTGCCCCCTCCGGCAAGCACCTACTTGATCACCTTGATTTTCACATTCCGGAAAGACACCTCCGCACCGTGATCCTGCAGTCCGAGATGACCCTTCTTGGTCTCCGCGAATCCTTTCCAACTGGCGAATTTACTCCCCGCCACCTTCTCGTTCCAGTCCTCGCTTCCGATCTGGTACTCCGCCACCTTCTGGCCATTGAACCAGTGGGTCCCCTTGCCGTCGACGAGGCGAATCCTCACCGTGTTCCACCCATTGGGATGGATCTTTTTCTCTCCCTTCACCGCGATGGGATAGAGCGCATAGAGACCGCCTGCATCCGTGCTGGCCTTGCCCTTGGAGCGCTCGATCTGCATCTCGGGAGCCACCTTGTAGATGGGCCCGCCGGCCTCGGGATTAACGCGAATCAGGATGCCACTGTTTCCCTTGGTCTTCCACTCCAGGCTGAATTCAAAATTTTCGTAGGCTTCCGTGGTGTAAATGTCACCCGCACCCTTTTTCTTCAGGGTGAGGGCTCCTTCCTCCGCTACCCAGGCCCCGAGCTCAAGTGGCTTCTTGGTCTTCCAGCTGTTCCAGCCAGCGGCAGACTTTCCGTCAAAGAGGAGTTTCCACCCTTCCTTCTTCTCGGCGGCGGTCAGGGAATTGGTCTCCCCCAGTGCCAGCGGGCTCAGGACAACAGCGATTGCACATGCGATGGTATTTTTCATGATCATTGTGGATTGCGTCTATCCCTTACGGAGCCAGGGAACAAGCTCTCTCCTTTTATGCGAGGATCATTTGGCTTTCCAAACAGTGTCCGCCTCCGTCTCACACACCATTCTTGAAGAGTGTTAGCGGATTTCCCCCTCTTTTTTACCCTCATCTGGTCTCCAGCGCTGACAACAAACCAAAATTTTCTAATTTTCCCGCTTCCTGTAGAAATTACCGGACATAACGAAATAGAGTATCGTTTTTTCTTTGACCCTACTATATCTTGGGTAGTCTTGCTCCCCACTGAGCAGTCAATGAGGTGTATCCAGTGCGGTTCCCACAAGGACAAAGTCGTAGATTCCCGGATGTCAAAGGACGGGACGACGATTCGGCGGCGTCGCGAATGCCTCGACTGCTCCTACCGCTACACCACCTACGAGCAGATCGAGCGCACGGAACTGAGGGTGGTGAAGAAGGATGGAAGCCGGGAAGCCATCAACCGGGAGAAGCTTTTCCGGGGTCTGGTCAAGGCCTGCGAGAAGCGCCCCGTCTCGATGGACCGCCTCGACCGGGCGGTGGAGGAAATCCTGGCCGATCTGCACAAGGATCACGTCTCCGAAGTCCCCTCCCACATCATCGGAACCGAAGTGATGGACAAACTTCACCAGATCGATCCGGTCGCCTACGTGCGCTACGTCTCTGTTTACCGCCAGTTCGACAACGTTGGCGAATTCATCAGCGAAATTCAATCTCTCGAAACCCGGGCCGCCCGCGACCACATGCAGCGGCGACTCTTCAAGGAATAATTCTATCATGATCTGTCTCGTCGGAAAACTCCCCGTCCTCCAGGTAGGCCGCCATCAGGTGGCAGTCTACGGGACGGATTGGATCGACCTCGCCCTCCACCGTGCGGCCCGGTCCTGCGACCGGGCCGACTTTCCCTTCATCAACGACATCCGGGATGGCATTCTGCATTACCTCGAACACAAGTGTCCCTGGCGTGTGCTGCCTCTGGAGGATCTCTTTGAACGCATGAAGCGGATGCTGCGGCGCATTGGCTGCGATGCCATTGCCAACAATCTCGATCCGCTCGCTCCACCCATCACCGTCTCCATCGCCCGGGCCGCCCGGGAAGCCGGGAACGGATTCGAGCTCGTCTTCTTCCAGAAGCTGCAGAAGGAAATTGATGACCTCCATGCACGCGGCGCCGAGGAGTTTCATTTTACGGAACTCCGTGAAAGCGCCCGCATTCTCCGGGGTAGCGGACAGTGGACCCCCCGTTGCAACCGCCTTCACCAGGAGATCCTCGCCTTCCTCCAGAACTTCGCCCAGCAACCCGTCCCCGAGAACCGGAAGATCCATCTCACCATTGATCTCTGATCAACGGGTGAAGGAGGACCGGGACGAGACAGATCAGGCGGGGGACTGCTTTCTCCACGGTCGATGCTTCCGGCCTACTTTTCCCTCCCCTTCACCTTTCCTTTCCCCTTCACTCGGCCCATGGCTGAGAAAACCATCTTCCAGAAGATCGCCGATCGTGAAATCCCGGGCGATATCGTCTACGAGGACGACCTCTGTCTCTGCTTCCGCGACATCGCCCCGCAGGCCCCCGTGCATCTCCTCCTCGTCCCCAGGAAACTGATCGTGCGCATCGGGGAGGCCGATCCCGTCGACCAGGATCTCCTCGGCCATCTCCTCACCCGGGTCCGGATCATCGCGGAACAGGAAGGCCTCGCCGAGGATGGGTTCCGAGTCGTCATCAACAACGGCAAGAACGGAGGGGAGGCCGTTCCCCACCTCCACCTGCACCTCCTCGCCGGTCGCCCGCTGGAATGGCCTCCCGGCTAGTCTTGGCAGACCATGGGGCCCTGAGGACCTTGGCTACTGTTCCAGCGCTTCCTGATCTAGCGGGCAACCCGGACTCTCCCCTTCATCATCGTCTTCCCCCACCTGGGACTTCCCTCCTCGATTGTGCCTGATCTGCTCGCCAGAAATCCGCTTGCGCAGCCATTCCACCACTTCCTTCCGAGTTCCCGGGAGTTTCATTTCAACTTCAGGGCATTCCGCGTAAAATGCGGCGAACGCCTCGGCCAGACGGGACATATTTAGACCGGCACTTGCCATGAGC
>JAAZXD010000182.1 GCA_014240355.1 Roseibacillus sp.
GATCTGGCAGTCCAAGGGTCTCACCGATCGCGCGGAGTATTCGTCCGTGGTCGTGGCGAATGTCGACGGAAAGAAACAATACATCCAGCTTTTCATGAAAGCGCTGGCCGGGGTGGATGCCGGGACCGGGGATGTCCTCTGGACCTCGAAGTGGCCCGGCCGGACCGCTGTGATTCCTACTCCGATTTACGCAGATGGCCACGTCTACATCAGCTCCGGATACGGGGTCGGCTGCAAGCTGGTGGATATCAGTGGGGGCGACGCCAGGGAAGTCTGGGCCAACAAGGTGATGAAGAACCATCATGGAAGCGTGATCAAGGTAGGCGACCATGTTTATGGATTCTCGGATGGTCCGGGACTGGTCTGCCAGAACTTCAAGACTGGTGAGCAGGTCTGGAGCGAGCGCGGCCCGGGCAAGAGCAAGGGCGCGGTTCACTACGCCGACGGCATGCTCATCTGTCTGGACGAATCGGAAGGCTCCTGCTTCCTCGCCAAGGCCTCCCCCGACGGGTTTGAGGAACTGGGACGGTTCCCAATGCCCCGCAAGACCGAGCTGCGGGAGGGGACCAGAGGCAAGGTCTGGACCCATCCGGTTGTCGTGAACGGCAGACTCTATCTTCGCGACCAGGACCTCGTCTTCTGTTTCGATGTGAAGGGGTAGCCTCCAGATTCAAGAACCCATTCGCGGAATCTTGCCAGCCGGGCCTGGCCATCAACGAAAGGTCATGAGCCTGCGGAGGGGCCTTTCTCAATCCGCCTTCCGGCAGCCTGCACCACCCCTGCGGGGTCGCGAACTTGTCATTACCTGACATTACAGGCTATTGTTCTTCAACGTTCCGAACTCTCCGTGCCTCCGCTCTTCCCGAATCCACCTCCCTGGCTACGCACTATCCTGATTGCCCTGGCCATGGGACTCGGGGCGGTGCTGATTCTGTTCCCGGCCTGGCTCCCGGACAAGAAGAGCGTCCCCCTCGAGGACAGCGTAGTGGAGATCATGCAATCCGCGCTGCTCGCCTTCTCGGCTGCGCTGATGTTTGCCACCGCCCCCCACGCCGGCCCATATCGTGCCATCTACCGGGCGATCGGATTCCTGACCGTTGCCGCCCTTGTCGCCGAGATCGGGGGAGCTGTTGATGACATCATCGAACCACTACGAAGTGAATACCTGATCTGCGCGCTCCTCGCATGGACCGGTCTCACGTTGCTGCGACACCGCAGGGAAACGCTCTACTTCATTGGATTTGCTTCCCGGCACCCGGCCTCCGGCTTCGCCCTGGCTGCCCTCATCCTCATCTACGCCTTCTCCCGCGTCTTCGGTTCGAGTGTATTCTGGCGCGCCTCCCTCGGCACGAACTACAATCCCGATATCCCACCAATCTGTCGGGGTTACCTCGAATTACTGGCCTGCTATTTCATCCTGCTCGCTGCCATCGGATTCTGCCTGCCTCTTATCCGGCGCCGCTACGGAATGATCTCTGAACCATGAGCCGCAATAGGAAAAGGGGTCTGCTCAAGCGACTCCAATGGGGGGTTGAGTGCTCGAGTTTCCTCGCCTTGGAACGCCTTGGCGCCTTCTTCGCGATGCCCTCTCTCTGGCGCGCAGGAGCAGGACTTTCGGTGGTAGGTCGCCTCTTTTCCTCCCGTTGGAACATCGTCCGCAGCAACCTCCGGACCGCCGTGGGCCCCACAACCAGCGAGGAAGAGATCTCCGTCCTTACGCGTGAGGTCTTCCGCCACACCGCTGCCAATCTCCTCACCGCCCTGAAGAGCGCCCAGCTGCCCTCACCCCTCGTCCGGGAGGTGCTTGCACCTGAGAACATTGAGGTCTTCGAGCGCGCCTTCGGAAAGGGAAAAGGAGTCATTCTGGTCTCCGCCCACATGGGCAACTTCGAATTGCTGGCGCAGGGCCTGGGGGCCTTCCGGCCCGAGATCCGGATCGCAGGAATTTATCGTCCTCTCAACAACATCTACCTCGACACGATCATACGTGAACGGAGGGCTCATCGAGGCATGAAGTTGTTCGCGAAGCTCACTTCTTATCATGGTCCCATCAAGTGGGTGCGCAACCAGGGCGTACTCGGAATTGTCGCCGACCAGCGGGCCGGTCGTTCCGGATCAATCACCCCCTTTTTCGGGCGCCTCATGTCCATGTCCCCGCTGCCCGCCTTCATCCACAAACACACCGGCGCTCCCATCATAGGAATCTCCATGAAGACCACCTCCCCGGGGAGGTGGAAGGTCGCGTTCCACGAACTTGAAATCAGCGAGGGGGAAAACGTCACCACCGCTCACATCGCCTCCCTCCTTGAAACAATCGTCACCCAGTCCATCGTCGACGTGTTCTGGATGCAGGATCTCTGGCGCATGAACATCAAGCGGCCTCTGAAAATCCCGGGCCGGAAAGGACCGATTCGCCTGGAGGGTGACCGCAACAAACCTCTCTACCCCTTCTCCATCCTTGTCCGTGTTCCTGACAACGGGCGGGAATTCGCACAAACGATCCCGGCTCTCACCGCCCTCGCGCATTCACGCCCCGACTGCGATCTGCATCTTCTCGCAAGGGAACGGATCCGGGACGCGGCAGACAGCTCCGGAGTGGCCCACACGTTCCACTCCATCGAGGGCAACAAACTCCCTCCCGGCCTCGTTCTCGCCATCGCCTTCACCGACCACGAGCGCACCGCCCGGGAACTCGCCCATCTCTACGCGGGCCCCACCTACACCCTGTCCGCTGCCATGCAATCCAGGGAAAACTGGCACTCCATCCCGATTGAGGAGAGTCTCTCCCCGGAGGCCCGCTGGCTCGGATTGGCCAGATCGCTTGGAATGCACGATCCACCCCTGCAATGGACGTATGTCTGACTCCCGCACCATCGAGAATGCCGGTTCCAATCCTGAGGCTCCGCTCCTCTGGCTCGTCACCGATGGCAAGACCGGTCACGAAAATCAAACCCGCGCCCTGGCGGAGAATCTCCAGGCTCTGGCTCCATTTCGGATTCATGAAGGAGGCACTTCCATGGGCGGATTGCTGCAGAGTAAAGAACGTGCCTCCCTGGTCATCGGCACAGGCCATCGTACCCACCTTGCCCTTCTCGCCGCGGCCCGGCGCTTCGACTGCCCTTCGGTGGTCATCATGAAACCAACCATCCCAACGGTATTTTTCGATCTTTGCTTCATTCCCGAACACGATCTTGGCAGACCCCCGGGTCCCAATGTGGTTCCCACCAAGGGCATGCTCAACCGCGTCCCGGTCGAAAGCCCCCCAAAGCAGGAGCGCGGGCTCATCCTGGTTGGAGGCCCCTCCAGGCATCACGGATTTGAGGCAGAACCCCTGATGGCGATCATCAGGAAAATCCTGGCGGACCGGACCGGACTGGCCTGGGATCTCACCGACTCGCGACGGACTCCGGAGGAGTTTCGCGAACATCTGGGCAAACTCGACCTGCAGTTCCATCCATCGACCGAATGTCCGGACGACTGGCTTCTCGACGCCCTGCTGGCGGCCCGGGAGATCTGGGTCACCGAGGACAGCATGTCCATGATCTACGAGGCCCTCACCGCGCGAGCCAGAGTAGGTCTCCTGCCCATGCCACGGAAATCCAATCGTAGCCGGGTGGCGCGCAGCGTCGACCGACTGGTCAGGGAAGGCTGGACCTGTTTCCCTGATGCCAGAGCGTCATCCGAACTCACCGCCCCTCCGGCCGTCCTGCACGAAGCATCGCGCTGCGCGCGCGAAGTCCTGCAACGCTTCCCCGCTCTCGCATGAAAGTCCTGCAGATCCTTCCCGAACTCAATAGTGGCGGAGTAGAACGCGGCACGCTCGAACTGGCAGGATACCTGGTGGAGCACGGGCATGAATCGGTGGTGATTTCCAACGGTGGCAGCATGGTGGAGGCGTTGGAAGCGGCCGGAGCACGTCACATCCAGATGCCCGTGCATCATAAGTCGCCGAAGGCTCTTCTGCAGGTCCGGGCTTTACGACGGGTTCTGGCCGCGGAACGCCCATCGATCCTCCACCTGCGTTCCCGCCTGCCCGCGTGGATCGGCTATCTCGCCCGGAAACGGATGGACCGTGACCTGCAGCCGGTCCTGGTCAGCACGGTACACGGCTTCAATTCGGTGAATGCCTACTCGCGGATAATGACAATGGCCGAGCGGGTCATTGCTGTTTCCGGTTGCATCAGGGAGCATGTGCTGCAGCACTATCCCGGTTGTCCCGGGGAGAACATTCACGTCATTCCCCGTGGTGTGGATCCAGAGATCTACAACCCTGACCATCAACCTGACGACCATTGGAGGTCGAAATGGGAGGAGGATTTCCCCGAACTGCAGGGCAGGAAACTGGTGACTCTTCCCGGGCGTATAACCCGCCTGAAGGGTCACGAGGATCTCTTTGATATCATGGGGAAACTGCCCGCCGAATTCCACGGCGTGGTGGCGGGGGGAACCCACCCGCGAAAACAGTCCTATCTGAAGGAGCTCCAGTCCCGGCTCTCCGAGATGAACCTTGGCAAGCGGGTCACCTTCATAGGCCAACGCAGGGACATGCGCGAAGTGCTTGCCGAATCCAGCATCGTGGTTTCACTGTCGCAGAGTCCGGAGTCCTTCGGGCGAACCACTCTTGAAGCGCTGTCACTGGGGACTCCCGTGATAGGATACCATCATGGAGGAGTGGGAGAAATACTGCGCAGCTGCTTTCCTGAAGGGCGGGTGCAAAAGGGAGACCTGGGCAGGGTCGTGCAGTTGATTCATGATTTTGCAGAGAACGTCCCGCCCATCCAGGCACCTGGAGACTTCACCCTGGATCGAATGCTCTCCTCTACGCTCTCACTTTATCTCGGTGCAGTTTAATCTTGGCAGTGACAGGGAAGATCGCACACTTGCACAGGGGCAACACCCGGCGCATTTGTCGGACTCGGCCCCCTTCCATTTCCTTCCGGACCGGAGAAACGGTCTCGAGGATTTCCAAACAGAGTATTTCAGATCCTAAGATCGAAGTGGTGAGATGGCATTGCTGGACAATTGCATCAGGGGAATCAGGGAGGGGCCGTGGACGCTGCTTCAGTTGCGGGGGGACTTGATCAGCAGCGCGGATGTGAATGGTGATGACGTCGATTTCCTGACTTCTCCCGAGTCACTTGAACTTCTGCTGAAATCGGTCTTTGAGTGGACCAGGAACGGGTGGTGCCATGGGCATGTCCGGCGCCGCCTGAACCGGAAGGCCGAACTTTGCCTCTTTTCCCCGGAAGGTTCCGCGTGCCTGAAACTGGATCTCTGGCTTCGCCTCCCTCAACTGGACGAGGGCCGCACCCTGATCCTGGAGAACTGTGTCGAGCTGTTGTCAGGAACCGGCATTCAGCGCCTTCCCCTGAGACTGGAAGTGGCCCTCTACCTGCAGCATATGCTGGCCAAAAAAAAGGATCTGAGGGAGGACAAGTACCGCAAATCCCTGGCCGATTACCGCCAGCGGTGTCCGGAATTCGCACTCGACCTGGAGAGGGTGGAGGAACTGGGAATCATTCCGGGGGAGGTGAAGGAGCACAGCGCCGGGACTCTAAGGGAGGCTTTCGGAGAATCGCCGGCGCGAAAGACGTCTCTTCTTGGTATTCATGAGGAAGGGTTCCTCTCTTACCCACGGACCGTGAAGGCGATCTCGGTGATGGGATGTGATGGCGCGGGCAAGACCTCCCTCTCGTGGTCGCTTGCGGAGCTTGAGAAACGGTATGCGAGGGTCTTTACCGGGAAGCACCTCTACCGGAAGTCGTGGCTCTACAAACTTGCGGTGATCTTCATTCGGCCATTCACCTTTCAGTCACGTGAACGATTTGATGAACTCTTCGCTCCACTGGTTTACCTGCGTGCCTGCCTGGGATTGCGGATAAAACTTCTCCGATGGAAGCGGGGCATCACCCTGATTGACCGGGGTCTCCTTGATTTCATGTATCTCAACCGGAAAAGTGATCGTCCGGGCTTCTCCCGTCTCTTTTTCCTGAGCCGCCTGTGCGGAAAGCGCATCCCCGTAGTACATGTGATGGCGGACTATGCAGCGATCAGACAGCGCAAGGACGAAGTCAGCGAGAAGGGACATGAATGTTACGACATGGACATGTGGCAGGCGCATGCACTGCGATGTCCAACCGATTACCTGGCTTTCAACAACACGGGTTCGCTCAAGAGCTCCTCTCAGACCCTCGATCAGGTCCTCCGGGAACTATCCTGAGGCAGACCCGGGAAGACTTCCCGAAGGACATCGCATACTGCATCTTCGCGTGCAAGGCGCTGAAGCCTTGAAAAAATAAAATCCAACCCGGCTGACCGGATCTCGGCAGGAACAATGGCATTCAGCAGGGTTCCCAGACGCCTCAAGTCAGACTTGAGGTCCGCCCCTCCTCTGCGGGGTTTTGTGCAGTCTTCGATCAGGCGCAGGTAATCGAAGGCCTTCTGCTGATCCTCTCGAATCCACGGAGCCGGTCCGAACTCAAAGTCAAT
>JAAZXD010000183.1 GCA_014240355.1 Roseibacillus sp.
TACTCAGGGTCCTTCGGCGCTTTCCCCGTATCGCCCTCGGAGGTCCCTGCCTCCACCCACTCGCTGAAGAGATCAATCTCCTTCTCGCTGAGACGGCGGTCGTTGGCGTAGTGCAGGTTCTTGTTGACCGGTTTCCAAGGTGGCATGTAGCGGTCGAGCAGGACGTCCTCGATAGTGAGGGCACGTTTCTTGACGTCCCGGTAACTGATGAGCGAAAAGGGGCCGGTTTGCCCGGGACGATGGCAACCGGTGCAATTCTCGTGGATGAGCGGTGCGATGTGCTCGTTGAAGGTGACCTTGGCGGACAGGGAGGGAGGGAGGACAAGGAGAAGGAGCAGGAAAGAAGAGATTCTGGTCATGGATGAGTGGGGCGGGGGATACCATAGAAACACCGTCGCAGGAACAGAGTTTTGGTTAATCTATTCGGCAATTCTGGCGAAGAAGCGGCAAATCGCGGTGAATTGAGGCTGGAATTTCAGGGAGGTTCCCGGAGCTGGTTGTTCTCAGGCTGGACAATTCCGCTTTCAGGGATTGGTCATTGAATGACGGGGCAAATGAGGGAAAATGGCGGAAGTTCCTTCACCCTTAGTTTTCTCACCCTTCATGAGACGAGTTGCGCTTGCAGCGATCGTGCTGTACTCACTGCCCGCTTCCGCTGCGGATGGCTTGCTGGGCTACTACCGGCAGCCTGCCCTGCACGGGGACACGGTGGTCTTCTACGCCGAGAGCGATTTGTGGAAGATCCCTGTTCAGGGGGGGGTAGCCCGGCGTTTGACCACTCATCTCGAACGGGAACGTTTCCCGTGCATCAGTCCCGACGGCAAGACCGTGGCCTTCACCGCCTCCTATGACGGAACGCATGAGATCTATCTCATGCCGCTGGAGGGCGGTCGGCCAACCCGGCTGACCCATGAGGGTGTCAGTGGTCAGCGTGGTCCGCGACCGGTTTCCTGGAAATCCAACCGTGAACTGGTCTACGCCACCTGGTACTTCGCGCGACGGGATACGCACCAGCTGGCAGTCCTCGATATTGAGAGTGGAAAGAAGCGGGTCATTCCCCTCGAGCAGGCTAGTGACGGTGAGTATGCCGGTGATGGGAAGACACTTTTCTTTGCCCGCCTGCCCCGGCAGAAAAGCTTTGCCAAGCGCTACCGGGGTGGATTGATCGAGAACCTCTGGCGGTTTCGGACTGGCGACAAGGAGGCCGTTCCGCTGACTGCCGATTATGACGGGACAAGCCGGGATCCCATGGTGTGGGAAAAGCGTCTCTATTTTTCGACCGACCGCGACGGCACGATGAACCTGTGGTCGATGAACCTGGAGGGGAAGGATCTGAAACAGCACACCGACTTTGTGGGCTGGGACGTGCTCTCTCCTTCGCTGGACGGAGGCCGGATCATCTTCCGCAACCGGGCGGATATCTGGATCTACGACGTGAAGCGGGACTCCGCGAGCAAACTCGATATCCGTCTGGCGACCGACTTCGACCAGAGGCGCGAACGCTGGGTGGGCAACCCGTTGTCCTACCTCAACTCCTGGTTCCTCTCGCACGACGGCAAGCGGGTGGGTCTCACCATCCGCGGGCGTGGTTACGTGGTGCCGGTCAAGCCGGGTCGCGTGGTCCGTCTGAAGCAGAAAGTGGAGAGCCGCACCCGGGACCTGCGCTTTCTTCCGGGAACCAGGGACATGATCTATCTCTCCGATCAGAGTGGGGAGATGGAGTTCTGGCGGCAACCGGCGGACGGCCTGGGGGAGCCCCTGCAGGTAACGACCGGGGGCACAACCATGCGGCATGACGGTATTCCTTCTCCGAATGGCAAGCTCCTCGCCCACACCGATCGCAACCAGGTTTTGTGGATGCGGGACCTTGCCAGTGGGGTCGAATGGAAGGTGGCGCGCTCGCGGGAGGGTAACGAATGGGATTACATCGATCTCACCTGGTCGCCGGATAGTCGCTGGATCGCCTTCGCGGACATGATGGAGAATCAGACCCAGCAGATTTTTCTCTACGATACCGGGACGAAAACGAGGCCCGTTCCGGTGACCACTGCGCGGCTGGACAGCTACAGTCCGGTCTTCGGGTCGGGTGGGAAGTGGCTCTACTTCCTCTCCGACCGCACGTTTCGCTCGGTGCAGGGATCGCCCTGGGGTGCCCGGCAACCGGAGCCGCTTCTAGACAAGACCACAGGCATCTTCGCCCTCGACCTGATCGGTGGCCAGCGCTCTCCGTTCCTGGCCAAGGACGAGGGAGAGGCACCCGGATCGGGGGAGGAAGGGGCAAAGAAGGACGAGGTCAATCTGGACGGGATCGAGAGCCGGCTGGTGGTGGTTCCGGTGGAAGCGAGCAACTACCGTTACCTCAGCAGGGCGCGGGGCAATCTCTTCTGTCTCTATTCCTCGCTTTCACTGAGCCGTAAGTCGGGACTGGTGTCGTTTCCCATCACCGCAGATGCCACCAGGCATAAGTGGACCACCGTAATGAGTGATGTCCGGGGCTTCGAGATTTCGGGAGATGGAACGACCTGTCTGGTGCGCAAGGGTGACAGCTTTTACGTCTTTGCGGCCACCGGGAAGGCGCCCAGCAACCCGACCCAGGCCAAGCTCAATCTTGGTGGATTATCACTCAGCGTGAGTCCGGCGGAGGAATGGCGCCAGATGTTCGTGGATGCCTGGCGTATGCATCGCGACTACTTCTACGATCCGAAGATGCATCGGGTAGACTGGGAGGCAGCGCGCCGCAGGCACGAGCTTCTTCTTCCGCGTTTGACCAGTCGCTGGGAACTCGATGATCTTATTGGCCAGATGGTCGGTGAACTATCGGCCATGCACACGGACATTTATTCGGGTGACATCCGTGATGCCACCGACGGATCGAGTCTTGGTCACCTGGGCGCGCAATTCTCGAGGGCGGAGGAAGGCTTCCGGATTGACCAACTGTACGAAACCGATCCCGACTATCCGGCGGAGGAGGGACCACTCCTCAGAGCCGGAGTGGAAATGCAGGTGGGTGATGTGATTCTCTCGGTAGATGGGGTGCCCGCTGCTTCGGTGCGGGAGATTGGGGCTCTCCTCAAGAACAAGGCGGGTCGGAAAGTGCTCCTCGAATCGCGTCGGATCGGGGTGGGAGGAACGCGCAATTCCATCGTGGTTCCTCTTACCGTGAGCGGATTCCGCAATCTGAAGACCAGTAACTGGGAATACACCCGGCGCCTGGAAACCGAGGAGAAGGGGAAGGGTGAAATCGGCTATTTCCACATGCGTGGAATGTCAGCCTCCAACTATGCGGAGTTCGTCAAGGGATACTATCCGGTTTTCAATCGGAAGGGACTCATCATCGACATGCGCCAGAACTATGGCGGCAATATCGACAGCTGGATCCTGGGTCGGTTGAGCCGCAAGCCCTGGATGTATTGGAAAACCCGTACCGGACGACCGTTTGCCAACATGCAGTTTGCCTTCAACGGACACATGGCTGTGTTGGTCGACGCCTATACAATCTCCGACGGAGAGGCCTTCTCGGAAGGGTTCCGGCGTCTTGGTCTGGGTCCGCTGATCGGGACCAGGACCTGGGGAGGTGGAATCTGGCTGCGGAGCGCCACCCGGCTGGTTGACGGCGGCATGGCACGGAGTCCTGAGACCGGTGTCTACGCTCCCGACCGCACCTGGATCATCGAAGGGACGGGACTGCAGCCTGACATGGTGGTGGACAACCTGCCGCATGAGACTTTCGGGGGGCGGGATGCCCAGTTGGAGGCGGCCCTGGCCTACCTGCGGAAGAAGATCGAGGAGGAACCACCCAGGATGCCGACG
Source organism: Roseibacillus sp. (assembly GCA_014240355.1). GTDB lineage: Bacteria > Verrucomicrobiota > Verrucomicrobiia > Verrucomicrobiales > Akkermansiaceae > Roseibacillus_B. The sequence continues at coordinate 3,811 of JAAZXD010000183.1, forward strand.
CCGCCCGATCGGCCGGACAAGTCCTTTCGCTATCCGGTCCGTCCCTGAAAGGTGGGGGTTGGGTTGCCGGAACCGGCAGGTGGCCCAGGGACGTGAGAAGTGGGTAATAAGAAAGCGACTAGAGCCGGTAGGCGCGCTGGCAGGTCTCGTGCAGGATGGCGTTCTGCTCCCCGACGCTCAGTTCAGCCACGTAGGCGCGGACGGAGCTGGCCCATTGCGCGTAGGAATCGATGCGCAGGAGGCAGACCGGCCAGTCGGTGCCGAAGCAGAGTCGCCCGGCACCGAACATTTCGAGTGATTCGTCGAAGTAGTTCTTGAGAGTGGCTTCGCTGATTGTCTCGTCGGTCACCTCGGTGACCATTCCGCTGATCTTGACTGCGAGGATGTTGTCCCGTTCCGCGAGGGCGGCCATGCACTCCCGCCACCCGCTCTCGATACGTCCATTGTGAATCTCGGGTTTGGCGATGTGGTCGATGACGAAGGGCTGGTCGGGGTGGCGGTCGACAAACTCGATGGTGGGGGGGAGATGTTTCTGGAAGATGAGGATGTCGTAGACCAGGTCGTGGTCCCGGAGCCTCTCGATACCCCGATTGAATTCCGTGCCCAGAATGAAGCTGTCGTCCGGTTCATCCTGCACCACGTGCCGGACGGCCTTGAACTTGCGGTGATTACTCAACCGTTCGAGGTGTTCCTCCACCTTCCCGTCGGCGAGGGGCACCCAGCCTACCACGCCCTGGATGCGGTCACAGTCCTCCGCCAGCTCCAGGAGCCAGTCGGACTCCTCGATGGTCTGGCGAGCCTGAACCACCACCGTTCCGGAGACCCCGGCGGCATCGGTATTTGTGATCAGGTCGGGGATGAGGTAGTCCCGGGCAAGGACGGAGTCAGGAGTGATCCAGGGATACTGCCTCGGATCGTAATTCCAGAGGTGATGGTGGGCATCGAGCATGGGCCGGCGTCCGGGGTGAGGGTCTGGCGGGACCTTGTTAGGCGGGGTCGCCTCTGCTGTCGAGTGCTTCCCGCGTGTTCTGGTCTCCTCTCATTGCCGGGGCCGGTCTTCCTCTTCGAGGAAGAGAGGCACCATGTGGCGCTGATAAATGTTTTCGGTGACGTTCTTTCCTATTACTCCGGTATTGGCCTTGAGTGCGTCGAGGTAGGTGTCGCCGAGTTGTGCGGCCACCTTGAAGCCCACATGCAGGAGCTGGCGGAAGTGCTGGTTGTAGGCCGGGTTGCTCTGGTCATGGCGAAGGGCGTCCGTGTAATGTCCACTGGTCCATTCGTTGACTTCCTCCGCGCCGGGCAGTTTTGAATCATCAACATCGATGACGGTGGCGTAGGGCTCGCAGAGGGCCTCTTTCTTCTCGAGGGCGGTGGCATAGATCTGTTTGGCAAGGGCGAGGGCTTCACCGCCGGCTTCCGCCAGGCCGATCAGTTCCTCGAGCCAGGTGGTGCCTGCGGTCTTGATGTGAAGGCCGGCGCCGGTGCGGGCCAGGGCACGCCTGATGGGCCCGTAGATGGAGAATTTGTCGGAACCGGAGTGCACGCTGAGTTTCAGTGTTCCGGGAAGGCCGTAGGCCTTGATGGCGTGGGCGATGACTGCGAGGTCGTCGTTGAATTCCTGTTCGAACCGGGCAAGGTCGCCGACGTAGTCGACTCCCTTGTTGAAGCGACCGGTGAATTTTGGGGCGATGGTCTGGATGGGGAAACCCTGGTCGGCAATGGCGGCGAGAATGACGAGCATCTCGGGGGGTGTCTGGGGATCATCAGTTTCATCCATGGACACCTCGGCGATGAAGTCTTCGCCGTCCTTTGCCCCGGCAATGTGGCGATAAATGCGTCCGGCGAGTTCGCAGGCCTTGAGGAACTGTCTGGCGGTCTTTTCAACGTCTTCTCGTGTGATCCGGAGGGGAGCCGCGATGCCTTCGATCTCGATGGTTCCGATCAACTCGGGGTGCCGGTCGATGAAGGTCGCGATTTCCTCGGGAGCGGCTGGCGTGCCGATGTCGTCCGCAACGTCGATGGTATAGAAATCACAGTGGGGCAGATAGCGGTCAACGGTTCCGAGATTGATATGATCCGCGTCCAGGAGGTAGTCGGAGGTCCAGCCGAGGCTGGACACTGCGGCATCGGCGGCGGCACGCGTGCCCGCCGGGTCGGAATCGACGATGAGGTGTTCGCGATTGGACTTGTTCCAGACCGGGGTAACCGGAATGCCCCGGTCGGCGAGCTGCTGGAAGGCCCGGAGTTGGGCCTCCGCCTGGTGGGCGAAGCGGTCGCCGACTCCGAAAGTGAATTTATCGATGGTTTTCATTGGTAGATTGTCGAACCGCGAGGGCAGGGAAGTGCGTGAAGAATCGTTTTTCAGTGAGCGCGACCCGGGATGCCGGGTCCTTGGTTGATTGGAGATCAGTTGTTTTCAGGGAGGCCCTCGAGATGGCCGATGTTCCTGACGGGTTCAAAGATCCTGAGGACGGCGGCAAGAAGGTCTTCGGGGATGGGTTTCTCGAGCCACTCGGCCCACTTGCGCACATTTTCAGGATTGGCCGACCCCGCCACGCAGGTGGCGATGTCTTCGTGTGCACAGGAAAACTGGAGGGCGAGTTGGGCGATATCAACTCCCTCGCCTTCGCAGAGTTTCGCGGCTTCACGCGCAGCATCCTT
>JAAZXD010000184.1 GCA_014240355.1 Roseibacillus sp.
GGACCGGATCTTGCGACTCTTCGCAACAAGGGTGCCCCCATGCTGCTGGAAAACCTGCTTGCCCCGGACCGCGAAGTTGCTCCGCAGTATTCCCTGTGGGAAGTCCACCTGCAGGATGGGACAATGCTGGCGGGTGTGATTTCGGAGGAGGATGCCAGGGAGCTGACCCTCTGGTTCGCCGACGGCACCTCACGCAAGGTCGCGCGGAAGGAGATCGCGAGACTGGTGAATCTGAATCGTTCCCTCATGCCGACCGGGCTTGAGAGTGGACTGAATCTGCAGGAGATGGCCAACCTGCTGGCCTACCTTGCAGCTGACGGGCAGTGACTCTGTGCCCTGCCGGGGAGGGGCATCTTTAAGGAAACTTTCTCTCTGGAGCAGGGTTTCACTGATATACGTAGAGATCTGTCCTTGCCGGTCGCAGGCGGTGATCCCAGACTTCAAACACCTCCCGCACTCGATCACAGCTATGTCCCAGGCAATAATGGATCCGGATGAAGTCCGGCGGTTCGCCAAGGAACTGAAACGATTCAATGACGAACTCCAGGTGAAGGCATCGTCCCTGCAGTCCCGGTTCACTGCTCTGGGGGATACCTGGAAGGACCAGGAGAACCAGAAATTCGCGGAAGAGTTTGTCGGAACGATGAAGGCACTGAAGAAGTTTATCGAGATCTCCGAGAAACATACACCCTTCCTGTTGCGCAAGGCGCAGCGGATCGAGGAATACCTCGACCAGCGCTAGGCAGATTGTCACCCCCCGTTTTTGCATGGACCGGCAGGCCAAGGTCACATCAGTTGACGCCCTCACTTCATTCCGCTCGAGCCTTATCATATACATGGGCTCGGTGGGGAATGCCCTGGACGAGGTGCGTGACGAAGTGCGCCGCATGCGGACGTGGCTGCAGGTGGATCAACGGGCCTACTGGGGTGGGCAGCTCAAACGTCTGCGCAAGCAACTGGAGCAGGCGGAGGCCGAGTTGTTCACCTCGCGTCTCAGCGCCATGACAAGCCACAGTGCGGCACGGCAGATGGCGGTTACGCGGCTCCGGCGGATGGTCAGGGAGACCGAGGAGCGGGCCAAGGCGCTGCAGAAGTGGATTCGCAATTACGATAGTCTGGTCGAGCCTCTGATCAAGAAGCTGGATGGCATGCAGCACTTTGCGTCCCATGATCTGCCCAAGGCGGTCTCCTCCCTTGCGCAGGCGGAGCGGACCCTCGACGATTACACCCGCATCGCGTCGGAGGGCGGAGGGAGCGATGGACCGGACGCGGGGGCAGAGAAGGAAGAGGAGAGGGCGGAGAAGGGGTCCGCTGCAGAGGAAGGGGGGGCGGCATGAGCGCGAGAGCGAGTGCGGTGAAACTGACCAAGTCCACCAAGGCCATCCTGCAGAGCTGGGACCAGGTGAAGGCCCATTGGCGTGACAGCAGGCAGAGAGAGTTCGAAAAGGACTTTATTGAAACGCTTCCCGACGATATCTCGGCAGCCATCCGGGTGATCGAGGAGATCGACAAGATTGTAACCAGAGCCCGGCGCGATTGTGAGGACTAGACTTGGAGTCAGCAGAGGATTGGAACTCGCCAATGGACTGGCGGGGGCGATCGGGGAGTTTTCGGAGCGCGAGGAGGCGGCTGCCAAGCTGCGGCGGACCAGGAGCTTTGCCGCCAAGCGGGCCTTTGAGCAGGGAGGGGAGAAGGAAAAGGAACTGCTGGAGACAGCCATCACGACGGCGGAGGCTCGTTCGGCTGACGAGAAGGAACACGCCGAAACCCGTCATGCAGCGAGGGTGGAGTGGATTGAGCTCGCGCTTCCAGCCAGCAAGCGTCTGTTGTCCCGGCGGGCGGAAGAACTGAAGGGCAAGACGGCCTCCGAGCTGCAGGTCCGGGCCGTGACCGACAAGGTCACGCGGCAACAGTCTCTGGAAAAGCTGACCGGGATGTACCAGGGGTTGCATGCCGAGCTGGAGCAGGAAAAACAGAACCTTCACAAGTTACAGCGGAAGAGCAGTGGTGCGATGCGCGGCTATCCGCGTTTCCAGAAGAAGCTCAACCCGGCCTATGGAGAATCCCTCGAGCTGGGGGAGTTGGACACCTCCGGACAGACACCGGACTTCCTGGAACGTGTGCGGAAGGGAATTGCGGAGGGAGAAGAGAAGCTGGCGGTCTTCAGGAAAAACGGCCTGGCGCGATTGCTGAGCGTTTTCCCCTGGTGGCTTTTATTGGTTCTGGGATGGGGTGCCGCTGTTTACCTCTCCAACTTCTGGGAGGGAGGAGAAGCGGTCTGGTCGCTTGCGGGTTGGGTGGCCGGGGGTACCGTCCTTCTCATTTTCCTGCTGCAATTGGCCACCGGCGGAGGAGCAGAGCCGGCGGCTGGGGCGGTGGCGGAGCAGATTGAGAGGACAAGGCGGGCCTGTGCTGTCTGTTCGGAGCGGATTTCCCAGCGCTTCCAGGAGGAGGAGGAGCAACTGGCTGCCGAGGAAGCAGCGGGGGAGAACCGTTGGGTGCAGGCCGATGAGGCTGCAAGCAAACTGCGGGAAGAGGGCGGAGGCAGGATCGAAGAAAAATACCAGCGCGCCCGGGCCAGGAATTATGAGATGCGCGATCGCATCGTGGGTCCGCTAAATTCCCTCCACGAAGGGCGTCTGGAGGAATTGCAGCAGGGAGCCGTTGACCGTATCGCCAGCCTGCAGGCGGAACACGATGAGGAGGTGGGGGAAGCAGAAGAGACCTACGAGGAGGCTCGGAATGAAATGGAGGCGGAGTGGACCGCGCGGGTGCAGTCGATCTACCAGGAGGCGGGAGTGATAGCGGAGTCGCTGGCGCCCCTCACCCCGCCGTGGGAGCAGAGTTATCTTGAGCGGTGGCAGCCCTCCGCCGAATTGCACGATGTGGCGCGCTTCGGCCGGGTTTCCGTGGCCGGGGATACGCTGGCAGAGGAGCTCAACCTGAGCCTTCCGGATGCGAGAGCGATCGAGGTTCCCATGGCCCTGCAACTGCCCCACGACGGATCGCTGCTTTTCGAGACTGACGGGTTTGGACGTGAAACGGCGCTTGAGGCGCTCAACAACATCATCCTGCGCCTGCTGGCCACCACCCCGCCGGGCAAGCTGAACTTCACCATTATCGATCCGGTTGGGCTGGGGGAAAACTTCGCGGGGATCATGCATCTGGCTGACTACGAGGACAGTGTGATCAACGGGAGGATCTGGACGCAGCGGGGGCAGATCGAGGAGAAGCTGGGTGAGCTCAACGAGCATATCGAGAAAGTGATCCAGATGTATCTCCGCAATGAGTACGATACCATTACGGACTACAACGAGCAGGCGGGCAATATTGCGGAGAAGTATCACTTCCTCGTCATTGCGGACTTTCCCTCGGGCTTCAGCGAGACGGCGGCCAAGCGCCTGCAGAGCATCGCGATGAGCGGACCCCGTTGCGGGATTTACACCCTGATGCACTGGGATCACCAGCAGACCGGCGGTCCGGCTGAGATGATGCCGGAGGTTCTCCGCGAGAACAGCATCCGCATCCGCTGCGAGGGCGATCGCTTCCTGGTGGGCACGAACGATCAGAACGGGACGCCGCTGGAGTTCGACCCCGCACCCGATCCCGAGATTGCGATCGATTTCATTCACAAGATCGGCGCCAGCAGCGTCGATGCGAACCGGGTGGAAGTGCCTTTCCAGCACGTCATTCCGAAGGAGGGTGAATTCTGGAGCAGCGACACCACCAATGAGTTGAGAGTGCCCATCGGGAGAACTGGAGCGACCAAGCTGCAGTATCTTGCGATCGGGAAGGGAACCCGGCAGCACGCTTTATTTGCGGGGAAAACGGGATCGGGTAAGTCGACGCTCTTTCATGTGATCATTTCGAATCTCTCGCTCTGGTGCAGCCCCGACCAGGTGGAGTTCTACCTGGTGGATTTCAAGAAGGGGGTGGAATTCAAATGCTACGCGGCGGCGCGTCTGCCGCACGCGCGGGTGGTGGCGATCGAGAGTGACCGGGAGTTCGGCCTGAGCGTGCTCAAGAGGGTGGACGAGGAATTGAAGCGGCGGGGGGACATGTTCCGCAAGCTGGGGGTGCAGGACGTGGCTGGCTATAAGAAGGCGGGCGGGAGCGAGTCGGTGCCGCGATCCCTCCTGATTATCGACGAGTTCCAGGAACTCTTCGTGGAAGACGATCGCATCGCACAGGATGCCTCGGTCCTTCTGGATCGCATTGTGCGCCAGGGCCGTGCCTTCGGCATTCATGTGCTGCTTGGGTCACAGACACTGGGCGGCGCCTACAGCATGGCCCGTACCACGATGGGTCAGATGGTCATCCGGGTGGCGCTTCAGTGCAATGAGTCGGATGCCTATCTCATCATGGATGACTCCAACCCTGCCCCACGCATGCTGACACGCCCGGGGGAGGGGATCTACAACGACAGCGCCGGTGCCCTGGAAGCCAACAGCCCGTTCCAGGTGGTCTGGCTGCCGGATGAAGAGCGGGATCAGTCTCTTCAGCATGTCCTCAAGATCGCGGAGGAAAACTCGTATGACTGTTCCACTCCCATTGTCTTCGAGGGGAACTCTCCGGCTGATGTTGGCGAGAACGGGTTACTCCACGGACTCCTGCACGCCGAGGCGGTCGAATCTTCTTTCTCCAAGCGGTCCTGGCTGGGTTCTCCCAACTCCATCAAGGGTCCAACGGAGGCAACCTTCCATCGCCAGAGCGGGAACAACCTGATCGTGATCGGCCAGCGGGAGGAGGCGGCCCTGGCCATGCTGGCCGTTTCGCTGGTCTCCCTTTCCGCCCAGTCTGCGAAGGGTGGGATCCGGTTCATTGTATGTGACGGAACCACCCCCGGGTCGTCCGAGTCCGCGTTCCTGCAGAGAGTGGTGGAAGCGGTGCCACACCAGGTGGAGGTCGTCAAAAACAACGATCTGCCACGTGTGATGGGCGAGCTGGGCGAGGAAATGAAACGGAGGGCGGCGGACGAGGAGATCGCCGCCAATGACCCGCCGGTCTTCCTGCTGATCCACAACCTGCAGAAGTTCAAGAATCTCAAGCACGAGGATGACTTCGATTTTTCGTTCGACAGCGACGATGCGGGTCCCAACCCGGGGGCGCAGCTCAACGAGATCGTGACGGAGGGGGCGGGTTACGGGCTGCACGTGATGGCAACGGTTGATACCTCCAACAATGTGAACCGTTTCCTGAGCCGGAAGGCGCTGAGCGAATTCGAGATGCGGGTTATTTTCCAGATGAGCCAGAACGATTCGGCCGCCCTGGTGGACAGTCCGGCGGCAAGCAACCTCGGCATGCACCGCGCTCTCTTCTATAATGAGCACGAAGGCTCCCTGGAGACCTTCCGGCCCTATGCCCTGCCTGGAAACGCCTGGGTGGAGGAGGCCGGGAAGGAACTTGGGAGGCTGCTGGGGTAGAGGAATGACAGCAGGGGAGTTTTTTCTCCAATCCGGGGCGGGGATGCTTGATAGCGGCCGTGGGTAAGAGTGTAGGATGAGTCCATGAAGATGGCCCTGCTCGTTCTCTCCCTTGTCATCGTGGTTTTCGGACCAACCCTGCCTGCGGGGGCAGAGGATGTCTGGCCGTCGTGGCGGGGTCTCCGGGGTGACGGATCCAGTCCGGACAAGGTGGTGCCCTTGAAATGGAGTGTGGAGAAGAACACGGTCTGGAAGACGCCCCTGCCGGGGAAGGGGCACGCTTCGCCCATCGTGTGGAAGGACGACGTCTTTGTCGTAACCGCGGTGGAGGACAAGCGACAACTACTCTGCCTGGACCGCAGGAGCGGGCAGGTGAAGTGGTCCGAGACGGTATTGACCTCTCCGCAGGAACGCATTCACCGGCGCAACAGCCTGGCCTCCTCGACCCCCGCCACGGACGGAGAGCAGGTTTACGTGAGTTTCCTGGATGGGCAGGACATGTGCGTGGCGGCCTACAGCCTGACGGGCAAGAGACGGTGGGAGAAACGCCCGGGTGTATTCTCCAGTGTGCACGGCTACTGCTCGAGTCCCATCCTCTGGAAAGACAAGGTGATCATCAATGGGGATCACGATGGGGAGTCCTATCTCGTGGCCCTGGAGAAGAAGAGCGGGAAGGAAGTCTGGAAGACCAGGCGGGCCAACCGAACCCGCAGTTACTGTACACCGGTGATCTGGACCATCGAGGGGCGTAATCAGATGGTTCTAGCAGGAGACAAGACGGTGGCCAGCTACGATCCCGATACCGGGAAACGACACTGGGTGATCGACGGCCCCACCGACCAGTTCGTGGCTTCCCTGGTCTACAATGGAGACCTGCTCTTCATGACCTGCGGATTTCCGCAGCGGCATATGCTGGCAATCGATCCGCGGGGCTCGGGGAATGTGACCAGGACACACGTCAGGTGGCGCACCCGGA
>JAAZXD010000185.1 GCA_014240355.1 Roseibacillus sp.
GGAATGGAGACCCGGAAATTGGCAAAACCGTCGTCCTCGTCGAGCAAGCCGTCGAGATTATCGAGGTTGTCAAAACCGATGCGGACGGCCCTGAGCTTGTCCAGCCGATCAAGGAGGCGTGCCTTGTTCCCGGAGAGCCTGGCAAGGAAGTCCCGGTAGTCCTTCTCGTTGTCGAAGCGGACGATCCGCTCGCCCGGGAGGCCGAAGAGGATTTCGTCGAGGCGGGGTGCCCGCCGGCTGCCGTGGCGCTTGGGGGCCTTGCTCGCCAGATTGGGGGCATCGAACTGGACAAAGGAACCCGGTTGCCTGTGAGGGCCCCTGCCGGCCTTGTCCCGCTGCACGCTGGTCAGGATGTCGCGGATGAGCCAGAACCCGAGGAGGGCAGCAAGAAGGGCGGCAGCCCCCATGATGTATTTTGACTGCGGGATCCTCACAATGCCGATAAAACCTGTTTCAGGGCGAAAAGTCGTGACCGGGACTCTCCCGACTATAACCCGGCTGCACCGAAAACGAAACCCAATCCTGAACCATGGGGTCCCAGGCTGCCTGAGATTGACATCGAAGGCGAATCGATACTTGAGCTTTGGAGCGAGTGCGGCAGAAAGCGCCAGTGCGCGACCTGTTGCGAGATCCTGCCTGGCGGGAGGAGGACATGGGGTTTCCCCTGCCCGATTCTCCACACGCCTGTGTGGTGAGTCTTCCCACCTGGGAGGCGGTCATTGGTTATGAGGAGAGTGATCCCGCGGTGGTGGGGAAGATGCGCTCGGGTTATCCCCGCTTCTTCCTCCATCCCATCACCGCAAGCTACCTTGAGGGACTGGAGGGCGAGCATGCCGGGAAAGGGGAACGGCTCATGGCCTATTCCTCGCTGGCAGCCGCTCAGCGGGCGGCCAGCTTTGTCAGGCAGCGGACCGGTCTGTCCGGGAGAGTGATTGATTCCGAAGTGCCTCTCCTTGCCGTGCCCGAGGGGGGCTACCAGGCGGCCCGGGATTACTGGAGACACACGGGGGAGTTGATCAGTAGTCGCCAGGCGGAAGATCTCCAGCGTGGGGTGGTTGCGGATTGCTCCCAAGTGGCTGGGTTTCGATGCTCTCTCGCGCAGGTGATGGGGGTCAGGGAACAGGATGCCTTCTTTTTCGAGAGTGGAATGGCAGCCATCTTCGCGCTCTATCGTGCAGTGACTGCCCGTCGTCCCGGCTTGAAGACCCTCCAGCTCTGTTTTCCCTATGTGGACGCCCTCAAGGTGCAGGAGCACTTCGGGGCGGGGGTCGACTTTGTCAATTCACCCCGGGGCGATGTGCTTGACGAATCCCTCTCCGCCATCCGCCAGGGGGTCTACGCGGCGGTCTTTTGCGAAGTCCCCAGCAACCCGCTTCTGCACACGGTGAACCTGCCCGCGGTGGCGGAGGCCTGTCGGGAATCCCGTACCCCGCTGCTGGTCGATGACACGGTGTGCAGCCACCTCAATATCGATGCTCTCTCCCATGCCGATGCGGTTTCCACCAGTCTCACCAAGTGGGTTTCCGGAGTGGGCGATGTCCTGGCCGGTGCGGTGCGACTCAATCACTCGTCACCCCTTGCAGAGGAGTTGCGCAGGGTGTTTGATGACGAAGTGCCCGATGGTTCCCGTCTGTATCCGCGGGACGCGGAAGTCCTGGCCGCTAATGCGGCAGATTTCGAACTGCGGGTAAACGAGTGTAACAACAATGGCCGGGCAGTAGCGGAGTTCCTTCATGATCATCCTGCAGTTGCGCAGGTCTGGTATCCCAGCCTGATTGATCGCGTGGAGTATGAGGCTCTCCAGCGTCCGGGAGCAGGCTTTGGCGGATTGATGAGTTTCACCCTGAAACTTCCCGAACGGACCCCGGAACTCTATAAGGCCATGCGGTTCAGCAAGGGGCCGAGCCTGGGCACGGATTACTCACTGCTGTGTCCCTACGCCCTGCTCGCACACTATACCGAGATCCCGTGGGCCAATGAATGCGGGGTGGCCACTGAACTGCTTCGTCTCTCGGTGGGCCGGGAACCGGTTGAGGACCTGCTGACGCGCCTCGACGGGGCCCTGGCGGTGGCCGAAAAGTAGCGGAAAGCTGCCCCGACCGGTGAAGAGTATCCGGGTCCGGCAGGAAGGGTGCCCGGACATATCCCGGGTCAATCGCAGTGATCTTCCGGATGATAAACCTCGGGCTCGGTGCTGTAGGGGCCAAGGCGTTCGACCGCAGTATTGCGAACCCGCACCACCAGTTCGGCCATCAGGACGGGCAGAAGCATGGCCGCCACCCGTCGTTTCATCGCGGCCGACGGTTCACCGGAATGATTTGGAGCGGGGACATCCTTGGGGCGCAGGACGGACAGGATTCCCAGGAGTGCACGCGGTGATCCGCGATGCATCACCTTGAGAATTTCCTCGCGCATCCAGCGGGTGCAGAAGATCCAGTAGTTCGGTTTCTCATGACGATCTTCGAAGCTGTCCACGATGTCCTCCCAGAGGTGCCGGTTATCGTGGTGGAGAACGGGATCGGTTCGGCAAGCGGTGAATTCGACCGAGTCGAGCAGGAATTTGAAATGAGCCGGAATGTTCATGGCGCTTCAGTCTGTTGTTCTCTTAACCGTAAAACGATTGAGGCGATTTTTTTATTCAGTTGGGCCTCCTCGCTGTAGTTGAAAAACAGGGAAGACAGGGGTCGTCTGGGTAATACGCTACACCATTGTCTTTGGCGTGCTACCCGCCCATGCGTCTTTTTCCGGGAAAATTGCAAAAAGGGATTCATCTCCAGTGGCGTCCGCAGTTTCTTTCCTGCCTGGATCAACATTACGTGAGTTGTCCTGCTTCCCTAACAACCGGTATATACCCCTCCAGAGGTATCGTCCCTGCCTGTGAGGAAGTTTAACGGGATTGGAAACTCCAGCCTAAATCAGGATGGTCGCGGGAGGAAGGGTGTCGCCGCTTCAGACAACCGGGGGCAGGCTCATTCCGGGGGCTTTTCCTGCGCTTTCCGTCGGACCTCCCTCGCCCGGCATTCTGAGATCGGGCCGGTCTTTCTCGATCGCGGGGGAAGGGATGGATAGGCTGCTCTCACCAATGATGAGAATACTCCTTCTAGCGCTTATAACCTGCTGCCCCATGTCCTTATCGGCGGCCCGGCCCAACGTGCTGTTCATTGCGATCGATGACTTGAATGACTGGGTTGGCTGCATGGGTGGTCATCCCCAGTCCCGGACACCAAACCTGGATCGATTGGCCGCTTCGGGAGTGCTCTTTACGAATGCGCACTGTCCCGCGCCGGCGTGCAATCCGTCGCGTTCTGCGATTTTCACGGGCATTTCCCCCCATCGGTCGGGTCTTTACCGCAATGGGCAGAAGATGCGCCAGGTCCTCCCTGCAGCCGAGTTGTTGCCCAGAACCTTTTCCCTGGCAGGCTATTGGTCGGCGGGATCCGGCAAGATGCTGCATTACTTCATCGATGCGCAGTCGTGGGATGAATACTTCCCGGAAAAAAAGACGGAAGATCCCTTTCCGCGCACCTTGTACCCCGAGCAACGGCCGGTGAGCCTCCCGCGGGGAGGGCCCTGGCAGTATATTGAGACCGACTGGGGACCCCTGGATGCCAGTGATGAGGAGTATGGCGGGGACTATCTTGTCTCGGAATGGATCGGCAAACAGTTACGCAGGAAACATGACAAACCCTTCTTCCTGGCCTGTGGAATCTACCGTCCGCACGAACCCTGGTTTGTTCCGAAGAAATACTTCGACGCGTTCCCCCTTGAGGAAATCCGTTTGCCGCCAGGATACCGGGAAGACGACCTTGATGATCTGCCTGCTGAAGGCAAACGGATGGGACCTAACCGTTACTTCGCCCATATCCGCGGTCAAAAACAGTGGAGAAGGGCGGTGCAGGGTTACCTGGCCTCCATCTATTTTGCCGACACCATGCTGGGACGCGTCCTGGAGGCACTCGAGCAAGGGCCGAATGCCAAGGACACCATCGTGGTGCTGTGGTCTGATCATGGTTGGCACCTGGGCGAAAAACAGCATTGGCAGAAATTCACCGCGTGGCGGGCCTGCTCCCGGGTGCCATTGATCATGCGGGTGCCCCCGGGAACGCCCGGCTTATCCAAAGGCACATCCCCCGGGTCCTGCTCCCAGCCGGTGAGTTTGCTGAGTCTGGCGCCGACTCTGCTCGAATTGGCCGGGCTTCCACCGGTGGATGATCACGACGGACCCAGTCTGATCCCCCTGCTGCTTGATCCGAAGGCAGATTGGCCCCACACGGCGGTAACGCACCTCGATGCACCCGGCAGTTATGGGTTGAGTGCCGCAAAGTGGCGCTACATTCATTATGCCGGGGGCGGAGAGGAGCTCTATGAGATTGAGACGGACCCCTACGAATGGAGGAACCTGGCGAATGAGGCAGCGCACTTGCCCACCTTGAAACGGCTGCGTGCACTCGCTCCGAAAAAGTTCGCAGAGTTGGTTCAACCGAAGGTGGAATCCCTGCCGGCACTGAAATGGGCGCCGTTGCCTGACGGGGGAAAGGCACCTCCATCAAAACCTGATGGAAATCCCTTTGATGTGGTCTTCATCAACAACAGCACCCGTCAAGTCGATCTCCTGTGGATGGATCGAACCGGTGGCACCAGGGACTACGGAGCGATTGCTCCTGGTGGACGAATTCGCCAACAAACGCGTCCCGGTGCGATGTGGATGATTGCCACGACCGAAGGGAAGAAGAGGAGGAATCTCGGCTTCTTTGAAGTCGGGGATCGTGCGGCCCGGGCAGTGGTGCCGGGGAAGTAGCAAGGATCTCCGGGCGTGGGCTTCCGGAAAGAAATACGCGGGCTTTTACAGCCTGGGCCACTGTGTATTATCCGGACACGATTTCAGCGGGGCCTGTAGCTCAGCGGTTAGAGCAGGGGACTCATAATCCCTTGGTCGCAGGTTCGAATCCTGCCGGGCCCACCAATTCCACTGCACGCTCGACAGTGCGCTCTGCGTCCTGATACTCCCGCGGTGCGCCGAGAGGGGATTGTTGGTCATCGCTACTGGATCGCGGCGGTATTCTGCCTCCTGGCCGCTGCCCCGGGCGCCTGGTTGCCCGTGCTCTCCAATGTTCTGGAAGCCCGGGGCTGGGACCGGACGATAACCTGGGCTTTTCTGGTCGGACCGATTGCGGGGATGATTTCCCCCCTCCTCTTCAGTGCGCGGGCCGATCAGCGTATTCCGGCCGAGAAACTGGTCGGAATCATCATTACGGGCGGAGCGATCTTCCTGTGGGCCGCCTTCCGCGCGCTCGAGGCAGGCAGCCCCAAACTCTTTCTCATCTTCATGATGATCAATGCCCTGATCTCAGCCCCGGCCTGGGGGTTGCTTACCGCCATCGCGCTTAACAGCCTAGAGGACGAGGAGAAGAGTTTCGGGTTTTACCGGGTGTGGGGTACGATCGGCTGGGTCGTGGTGGGGTGGTCGGTGAGTTGGTTCGGTCTCGATGCCTCCACCAAGGTGGGAGATATAGCCTTTGGGCTCCGGCTCATGGCCGGATTGTGCGCCTTCCTGCTTCCCCATACCCCTCCGATGGCCCGGGATTCAACAGGCTGGAAGAGCGCGCTCGGTCTCGACTCGTTGAGTATCTTCAAGAACCGCGACCACCGGGTCTATCTGGTTTCGACCTTTCTTCTCTCCGTGCCGTTGGCGGCCTTCTACATGCACACTCCGATCCATCTCCGTGGACTGGGGTTCAGTTCGGTGGCGGCAGGGATGACGGTGGGTCAGATCTTCGAGGTGGTGGCCTTCCTGATGATGGGGTTCTGGCTCAAGCGGGTGCGCATCAAGATTCTGCTGGTGGTGGCGATGAGCTGCGCGGTGGTTCGCTATCTTCTTTTTGCCTTCGCCGGGGTTGTTCCGCACTACGCCTGGCTCCTGGTGGGGCTTTCCCTGCACGGGATCTGCTGGACCTTTTTCTTTGAGACCGGTCGCGTCTTTCTCAACCGGAGGGTGGACCAACGGTTCCGGGCCCAGGTGCAGGCCCTGGTCACCTTTGCCTCCATGGGACTCGGTTCACTGGTTGGAACGCTGGTGTGCGGGAGACTTTACGACTGGATGGTGGTGGGTGGGGTCGGTGGCTGGACCTGCTACTGGTCTGCCCTGGCTGTGATGTGCCTCGTCACCCTCATTTACTTCGCAATGGGCTACCGGGGTATCCGGCATCCGTCACAAGACAGCTAGAGCGGCGCGTTGAGGTTCTCGTCTCCGGCCCGGGCAAGGCACTGGCACCCCTTCAGCACCCGGGCAAACTGGTGAATGCCGGTGGTGTTCCGGGCCATCACGAGCGAGAAA
>JAAZXD010000186.1 GCA_014240355.1 Roseibacillus sp.
TCCAAACCTCACCAGGGATGCCGACGTCCGCAGACGGGCGGTCTTCACCATCTCGCAACTGAGCGTTCCCGGGATCAGCCAGCAACTCCGTTCCTCCCTGGAGGACCCTTCCGTGGAAGTCCGGCGTGCAGCCGCACGCTCCCTGGGAGAACTCCGGATCGGTGAAGCCGTACCAATCCTTGCAGAGGCCCTGACCGACCAGGATGCCGCCGTGCGCCGGGTGGCCGCCACTGCCCTGGGACGGATTGGCGACAGGGAAGCGATCGGGTTTCTCTTCCGTTCCCTGCAGGAGAATTCCCAGGCGGCCTTCCAACATGCCATCCGGTTGGCCCTGATCGAGATCGGGGACGCCAAGGGTTGCCTGCCCTGGCTCAAGGGCCCCGCCCCTCACCACCAGGCCACCGCCCTGCGCGTCATGGAGCAGATCGATCCCAAGTCTCTCGAACTGGAAACCGTGGTTCCCTTCCTGCGCTCCGCCCTCCCCGTGCTGCGCAACGAAGCGAGGCGTATCGTGGCCCGGCGCCCCGACTGGAAGGAGTCAGTCTTCTTGCTCTTCCGTGAACTTCTTGGCGATGAGCAGCAGGATCCTTCCTCGGCTCAGTTGGCGGAGGAGATCATGATGAGCTTCGCGACCGACGAAGAGTTTCACCGCATGCTCGCCCGCCTTCTCTCCGACCAGGCCGCCAGCGAATCCTCCAGGCACCTCCTCCTGTCCTGCCTGGGCTACCTCGAACAACTTCCCGCGGACACCGCCCCTGCGGTGGGCTCCCTTCTCGAGAGTCCCTCGCGCAAACTCCGCGGCGAAGCCATCCGTCTCGTCGTCAACTCGAATTCCTACTCTGGCTTCCAGAAGGCAGTGGAAGCCATGGCGATCAAGCCCGGAGAACACCCGCTCATCCGGGCCACCGCTCTCGAGGGCATCGCAGGACACGGAGGCAGTCTCTCCAACGAGCAGTTCACGGTGGCGGAGGGGTTGCTGAGTGATCCCGAATCTGCTCCGGAAGTGAAGAGACAAGCCGCCCGGGCCCTCAGCCGACTCGCAGTCCGTCAGGAGTCGCCGGGCCAGGCCGCGGCTCTCGTCCGCCTCGTCGCCACCGCCGCACCCTTCCACCTCGGACTCCTGCTCAAACCCTTCCAGCACCTCGATCCCGGACAGTGGCCGGACGAGGAGTTTGATGCCCTCGGCACCACCCTGGCCGGGGCTCTCAGGGAAAGCCCAGGGCGCAAGGGTCTCAGTGGAGATCAGCTCACCGCCCTGTCCGGCAGGTTCCCCCCGGCCTATCCACAGGCTCACCGCGCCTTTGACGAATTCGCGCGCACGAATACCGCCGATTCGCGGCAGCGGGAAGAAACCCTTGCGCGGCTCCTCAAGGCGGCCGACCAGGGCAATGCTTCCCGGGGCCGCGTCCTTTTCCACGCCAATCGCTCAACCTGTTCACTCTGTCACCGCATTGACAACCGCGGTGGTACCCTGGGACCGAATCTGAGCAGGATCGGGGCGATCAGAAGCGCCAAGGATCTCCTTGAGGCCATCGTCTTTCCCAGCGCCACCGTGGTGAACGGATTTGAATCCTACCTCCTGGCGGACAACAGGGGCAACGCCCACACCGGACTCATCCACCGCGAGACAGCGGATGCGATCTACCTCCGCCAGGCCGATCAGCAGGTCATCCGTATTCCCCGCGGCGAGATAAAAACGCTCCTGCGTTCTCCCGTTTCACTCATGCCAGCCGGACTGGAGGGAATCCTGAGCGACCAGGATCTCGCCGACCTGGTGGCCTACCTGCAGGTCTGCAAATAGGAGTGCCCCTCCTCCCTTAAGCCTCCCCGGACAAGTGCCTAATAATCCTTAATCGGCTATCCACGTTCCAAGCCAGGGGGTCGCAATCCTGAACAGGGCGATACTGAAGACCAGGGAGAGGCCGTAGATGATCAGATACTGAGAAATTCTCTTTTTCCTGTAGCCATGGAAAATCACGAGTGGTCCAACGGCAAAACTCAGAATCATCAGGACGATGCTGAGGAAGGCAGGAATTCCTCCGAAGAAACCTTTTGGGTCATGCCCGCCCATCGGATCTGCCCACTCCCCCAGTGAAGCGCTTGCACACACATAGAACAACAGAGTAACGGTGTAGTGAATCAACGGCGTGCCGCAGAGAAAGAGGGCAGGCCAGCTTGTTGATGGTGTGTCTGCTCGCTCACTCATGGGACGGCACGTCAGGACCCGATGCAATAGAGCATGGAAAGCGAGCGCGCATAGATCCGTCCCCCGATCGGAGCGAGGCAGGCCCGGAAAATCTCGTCAACCTCCGCTCCCAGCACATTGGTTCTGATAACCTCGAAGCGCTTGCCGGGCTTGAGCACCACGGTCTTCCCTCCGTAAACGGACTGAATGAGAACCTGTCCGTCCACCACAAGTGGTGCCGCGGCATACTCCCCCTTCACTCCAACAGGTTCCTGCCAGTGGATCCTGCCGGTCCCGGCGTCGTAACAGGAAGCCAGCCCGGACATCGACACCACGACCAGGAAGTCTCCCACCACTACGGGAGAGGGCAGGTCCCGCCCGCCCCGGCGCGGCGCGTGCCACACCATGCGGGACTTGGTCACATCCCCGGATCCGCCCGGCTTCACCGCATAGGTGTCGCCTGGTTTGCCGTTAACGACATAAAGGAGCCCGTTCGAAAAGTCCGGAACCGGTGAACCCCGTCCGTTGAAGCCCCGGCAGAACCAGAGCTCCTTCCCGTTCTTCGGATCATAACTCCGAACCCCGAGTTCTCCATTCAGCACCAGTTCCTTCTTTTCCCCCGTCTCGATCAGGACCGGTGTACTCCACCCGCCCCGCGGCTTGTCTTCGCGCGCCGTCTGCCACAATGGCTCACCGGTACTCAGATCGAGCGCCACCAATGATGATGCGCCCTCCGCATCACAGTTCTGGATCACCATGTTTCCCACGATGACCGGGGAGGCGGCCACGCCCCACGGCCCCGGAAAGTCGCCAAACTCCCTCGACCAGAGCTTCTGCCCTTCCAGATCGTAGCAATGCAGGCCGGCCGGACCGAAAAAAGCCACCACCCGCTCGCCATCAGTGGCGCAGGTCGGGGTAGCGTAGCTATTCATGCGGTGGGGCTTCTCCGGAGAGGCGCATCCGATGGTCTTGTCCCAGAGGAGCTTTCCGCTCCTACCGTCCAGGCAGTAGAGGTAGCGCTCCCGACCGTTATCGGAGGCTCCAGTGAGAAACAATTTTTGGCCCCAGTTCACCGGCGAGGACTGACCCTTCCCTTTCAGGGGAACCTTCCAGAGAACCGACTCGGCGGACCACTTGAGCGGCACATCCCTGGCAGTGGAGTGCCCTCTCCCGCTTGGACCACGAAACTGGGGCCAGTTCTCCTCGCCCTGCACTTTCGCATGAGGAAGAACAAACAGGCAAAGGACAAGAACCGGGAAGGAGTGAACTGAGGAATGGTGACTGATTCTCATGGCGCAGTGCTACTGGTTGGCCCGCGAATATTCGGGTTCTGCCGGGGCAGATTAAAGGGAAAACGACCTGATTCCTGAAATCGCCCCTGTTTTTCCGGTCCTTGATCATCGGCCCTTGCTTGTTCACCCTTCCACTGCTCCTCATCCATCAGCTCTACCTCCTGCAAGCGCCGCTGCTCCCTTTGGCCCTTGCCCCGTCCTCTTTCCTGGTGAGTTGCGCGACCCGTAACACCGGCAGGCCTGCCATCCGCTCCCACTTTTCCGACGGGAAAAAGAAGCCACGAACCAGAAACGGCCTGCGCCTGATCTCCCCGGATGATCCCCCGACCGTCTGGCCTGAGAGACATGCGCGCACAGGACAATTGGACCAACAACAGGCAGCCGTTTCAGATCGAAACCCAGCATCCTGCTTCCACCGACTGCGAGGCGGCATCGGTGAACTTCTGCGCGATCCAGCCGTCTTCCAGGCTGGGGTGCACATTGGAACCGTCCTCTCCCCTGATAACAGGAGCCAGCGAAGGAAACACCCACCGGGAAAAACGGTTGCCGAAACCCTCATCCGGTTCGTTGGCAACAACCCGCTTCTCCTGATCGGGAGTCACCAGGATGACCTCCCCCGACCAACGATCGATGCTTAAGGAGGCCGAGGTCCCGTGTAGTTCCAGTTCCGGGGCCAGGTGCTTGCGCAGGAAGGTCGCATGGGAGAGCAGGTAGGTCCCCACCGCTCCATTGGCATAGCGACAGGCCAGGCTGGCATAATCAACTGTTTCACCCTGCCTCGAATGCTCCACTTCCTTCGTCCCCTCGTTGCCCCAGTCGATCGCCTCTCCCAGGTTGATCTCTCCGAGATCCGCCTTGGAGGGAGTAAGGGTCTCGCCGTGCGCCAGGACACTGGTCGCTTCCGCCCCGATGATCCAACGCACCACGTCGTAGGCATGGGATCCCACGTCCGCAATCGTCCCCGCCGAGGACAACATGGGATCATCACGCCAGGTCAACGGCATGGCGGCGGGCCGCGGATTCTGCCAACGGAAGACGGTCGAGACGATCTCTCCCAGTTCGCCCGCGGTCACCATCTCCCGTGCGATCTCAAAGACCCGCACCATCCGCGTCCAAAAGGGCACGAAGTGGGCCAGAACCGGGCGGGCATCCCGGTAGAGCCCCCACATCTCCTCTGCTTCCGCGGCGTTCATTCCCACCGGCTTTTCGCAGAGCAGGTGCTTCCCCTGCTCCGCACAGGCGAGCACGGCTTCGTGGTGCAGGGCATCAGGCGTTCCCACAATCACGAAATTCACCTCGGGGTGCTCAACCACTTCCCGCCAGTCCGGCGTGGCCAACTGCGCACCATCCTCCTCTGCCGCCTTGGCCAGGAGATCTTTCCGCCGGGCACAAACCGCTACAATGTCCGCCTCTTCACACTCCCTGATCTCAGCGCGGTAGGGAGCTCCGATGAATCCGGTCGCACCCAGCACGCCCACCTTGAAGAGAGAATCCGCCATGGCTGATGCCTTTAGCGGGCCAATTTGCCGTGGTCGATCCTCGATTGTATCCTTGCGCTCCCCGCAGGGGGATTTCTACTACCC
Source organism: Roseibacillus sp. (assembly GCA_014240355.1). GTDB lineage: Bacteria > Verrucomicrobiota > Verrucomicrobiia > Verrucomicrobiales > Akkermansiaceae > Roseibacillus_B. Next base: position 5,061 of record JAAZXD010000186.1, read on the forward strand.
TCAATTCCGATCCAAGTCCGACCTGTCCGCCTGAACTTCGAAGGCCATGTTCAAGATCCAAGTCCATGTTGCATCTCCCCGGCGGGCTCTCTATCTCGATGCAATTGCCCGGATGCCCGAGGTTGAGCTCGTCGAGGAGGGTGCCGATGCCCTTGTCACCGACACCGTCGGGGATCCATCTCTTCCCACCCTGCTCGATGCTCCGGAAGAAGGTGACCCCACCCGGTTGTCAAACCTCCAGGGGGCTCCCTTGATGCCAGCTCATGAGTGGCGCTTCGCCCCCAATGTGATCCCGGTGCAGGAGAGCAGATCCCAGGGACAACTCGGCGAACCCGGTCTCCTGCGCATCCACTACTGGCTGGCACGAAAGAAATGCCCCCGCACCGTGTCCTTCCACCAGATCGATCTCGCCCATTGGTTTTTCTCCTCCCCGCCTGACTCGGTATACTGTCATGCCTGTCAGTATTACCTGCTGATTCATCTCGGCTACCCGGATGGCGGCATGGCACTCGTCGATGTCGCCACCGACCGACCGGGCACCACGGATTACCACTCCATGCACCTGATCGGTTCCGATGGAGCAGCCTATGCGGATGACCACGAAAATACCCACCTCCTCCTTGGAAAAGCGGAAGCGACAGCCCTCATCCAACCGGTCAATGCCATCCTCACAATCCAGAACATGCTCGAGGAGTTTGTGGCGGGGATTCGTGAAAGCCGTCCCTGGAGCGTGAATCTGCAGGACACCCTCCATGTTCTCGCAACCCTGAAGGAGGTCTCCCATGCCTGAACATGTCTACCGCGCCCTCGTCCTGAGCGTTGTCAAACACGACTACCTGCCCAACGCGGTGGCGTCCCATCCCCGTTTCCAGTTGGTGGCGGTGGCCGACGACCCCGACTGCCCCGACTGGATTCACGAGCGCAATCAACTCTTCGCAGACCAGCACGGCATTCCCTACCGACGGGATGTGGAAGCAGCCCTCCCGGACTGCGACCTGGTGGTGGTCAGCCCGGAAGCCGAGCGCCACTGTGATCTCGCCCGGCGGGCCGCCCGGGCCGGCAAGCACATCGTGGTGGACAAACCGCTCTCGCCCAGACTGGCAGAATGCGATGCTCTCGTTGCGGCGGTGGCGGAGAATCAGGTGAAATGCCTCGTCTGGAACCGGAACTTCCTCCCCTCCCTCGTGAAAACCCGGGCAACGCTGGAAAGCGGAGCCATCGGCACCCTGCAGGCCATCCACTGCGACTTCTATTTTTCCAAGG
>JAAZXD010000187.1 GCA_014240355.1 Roseibacillus sp.
AGGTTTCCGTTTCGCGGAAGAAGGTGGAGAACTCCTGCTGTTTCCCGGAGAGTCGGCGTTGCAGTTCAGCCTCTTTTTGCCGGCGGGTCAGGCCGGAGGGGAGTTTCTCGTCGAGGTAGCCGAAGTAGGATCCTGCATCAGCGAAAGTGATGGCAAGGGAGTCCAGTTCACCGCTGCGATGCCGTGCTTGGACCATGACGGCCGGGACGCCGAAGACTGTGGGCCGGGCCGCGAGATAGGAGCCTGCCACGGTGGCGATGGGCGCTTCCTTCCGCCAGTTGCCCGGAAGGTTCCTCTCGCCGGCCCAGAGCTTGGGATCAAGGAGCTGGTCGCCGATCTCGGTGTCGTTAAGGGGGCTGTCGGCCTGGGCAAGAAAGCCGCCGACCGCATTGGGGATGGCGGAGGCGGAGTAAGAAAGGGCTACAAGGATACCAAGCAGGGAGCCCACGAACTTCATGGGTGAGGAGGAAAGGCGGGCCTTCATTTCTTCTGGCAGGAGATTCAACAGGAACATGTTTGGATCGTTGCAATAGTTGTCAGAGGGTCCAAGTGTGGACAGCTTGGGCGAGGGAGGAAAAGGGATCTTCGGCGGTGGGGATAAATTCGTGACCAACGAAGCCTGAGTAACCAGTGCCGGCGAGGGCACGGGCAATGGCCGGATAATTGAGTTCCTGATCGGGCCCGAGTTCGTGGCGGCCGGGGACACCGGCAGTGTGGAAATGGGCAAGGTAATCGATGTTTTCCCGAATGGTGGCGATCACATTCCCTTCCATGACCTGCATGTGGTAAATGTCGTAGAGGAGTCTGAAACGGGGATGGTCGAGTTTCTTGCAGAGTTCAACGCCCCAGTCGGTGTGGTCGCACTGGTAGTCGGGGTGATCAATCCTTGAATTGAGGAGTTCCATGATGAGAACAACATCGTGCTCTTCCGCCAGGGGAAGAATGCGATCCAGTCCGGCAGTGCAGTTTTCAATTCCCTCCTGGTCTGAAAGCCCTTCGCGATTTCCGCTGAAGGTGATCACGTGGGGAATACCGGACTCTGCGGCGGCGGGAATGAGTTCACGATAGATTTCGACGAGCGTATCGTGGTGCTCCCGGCGATTGAAGGCCCGCTCGATGCATCCCAGTCCACTCTCGTGTTCCGGGGCAGCAGTAACGGGACAGGTGAGGCCGAAGGACCGGACGGTGGCGACTTCGCCGGGGTGAAGAAGGTCGATGCCCTGCAGTCCGAGGTTCGCAGCACGTTCGGCGAGATCCTCGAGGGAGAAGGAATCGAAGCACCAGCGACTGATGGATTGGGAGTAAGCCATGAAGGAAGGCGCGTGAAATCACTCGTGTTTTCGCCAGGGCCGGAAGCGGGCGAGAAGGAAACCGATAATAATACCGCAGAAGAACGTCAGGATGACGAGGAGAGAGAGAGAGACGTTGATTTCCTGTCCCATCAGGTCGATTGGGACGGGTTTCCAGTTGAGGGTCGCAACGATAAGGATCACTGCGGCGGTCACAAGGAGGGCGCCGATACGAAGTTTCCCCAGAAGAGAAGTTTTGTCCTCGGACGCTGAGTCTGTGGTGGCAGGCAAATCGGGTTCTTCCCCACTCATTCATGAAGATTCTCATGAATGGGTGATGGTGTCGAGCGAGGCCCGGGCAGCCCTGGGGCCTCCTCTGAGCTGAGGGAAGGGAGTGTTTCTTCAGGAGCAGGAGGGAGCACAGACGGCCTTCTGGAGGTCGTTTTCCGCAACTATTAAGCTTCCGTAACTACTGTAAGGGTGGATCCGGAGTTGTTCCTGCGGTCCTGTAGTGATCATCGTGAGCCTCCTTGGCAGAAAAACTGAGGCAATCCGGAGCTTGACCAGAATGCGGGGGCGCTAAATATTTCCCGTCCCCCGCCTACTTCCAAAATTCTGGCCCAGATAGGGCGTTGTTGTGCCCCGCATCATGCGGGGCTGATTATCGAAACCAATATGCAAGAGAGCCAAAGCCATCTTCGTTCCTCAGGAATGCCCCAAAAACAGGGGCTTTATGATCCCATCAATGAGAAAGACTCTTGTGGTGTTGGATTCCTTTGCCACCTGAAAGGTCAAAAGTCCTACAGTATCATTGAAGGTGCGTTGGAGATGTGTGTGAACATGGACCACCGTGGTGGGTGTGGATGTGACGCTAACACCGGGGACGGAGCCGGGCTCTTTTTCCAGTTGCCGCACAGGTTCTTTGAGACGGTTTCCTCGGATCTGGGCATCGAGTTGCCCGGAGAAGGGCGTTATGCCGTGGGATTCCTGTATCTCTCTCCTGACGAAGCAGCGTGTTCCAAGGCGATGTCAATCTTTGAGGGAATTGTAACCGAGGAGGGGCAGGCGGTTCTTGGATGGCGCGATGTGCCCGTGAAAAGCGAGATTCTCGGGGAGGATTCCAGGGCGTGTGAACCCCTGATGAAACAGATCTTTATTGGGCGCAGCGATGACATCGACGATGATCAGGATTTCGAGCGGAAGCTCTACGTCATCCGCCGCCGGGCTTCCGATGCAGTTCGTTACAGCGGCCTGGATGGAGGAGACTTCTTTTACTCGGCGACTCTTTCAGCCCGGACCATTGTCTACAAGGGGATGCTGACCACTGGTCAGCTTGGGGAGTATTTCCCTGACCTGCATCATCCTGACATGGAGTCTGCGATGGCGTTGGTTCATTCGCGCTTCAGCACGAATACCTTCCCCACTTGGCCTAGTGCGAAGCCCTTTCGCTACATGTCGCACAATGGAGAGATCAACACGCTGCGGGGTAATGCGAACTGGATGCAAGCAAGGCAGCAACTCCTCGGCAGCGGGGTCCTGGGCAAGGATCTTGAGAAGCTTCTGCCCATCATCCGCGATGATGGATCAGACTCCGCGATGTTTGACAATTGCCTTGAATTTCTTGTTCTGTCCGGTCGCTCGTTACCGCATGCCGTCATGATGATGATCCCCGAGCCCTGGGAAAAGCATGAGCACATGACGGAGACCAAGAAAAATTTTTACGAGTATCATGCCTGCATGATGGAGCCATGGGACGGACCGGCTTCGATCGCCTTCTGTGATGGGATTTCCATCGGCGCCGTTCTTGACCGGAACGGTCTTCGTCCTTCCCGCTATTACGTCACGTCTGATGATCTTGTGATCATGGCGTCAGAAGTAGGAGTCCTGAAGGTTGACCCTGCCACGGTGGTGAAAAAGGGCCGCCTTGAGCCTGGCCGTATATTCCTGGTCGATACGAACAAGGGCCGCATTGTGGGAGATGAAGAAGTTAAGGAAGAGATCGCCCGGGAGAATCCCTACGGTGAATGGTTGAGCGCCAATCGGCTCCACTTTGATGAGTTGGCTGAATTTGATCCCAGGGAGCGAGTCAGCGGGTATGATCTTATCCAGCGTAACCGGGCATTCGGATACACCTTTGAAGACAAGAGGTTCATTCTTGGGCCTTCGGTCGAGACCGGGAACCAGCCTCTTGGGTCCATGGGGAATGATGCTCCGATGGCTGTGCTTTCGGACCGCTCCCAGTTGCTTTATAATTATTTTCGCCAACTCTTTGCTCAGGTTACTAATCCTGCGATCGATCCGATCCGCGAGGAATTGATCACCGCGAGTGTGACCTTCGTAGGTTCGGAACAGGACATTCTTCATCCGCGGCCAGAGAATTGCCGGATGATCAGGCTGGAAAATCCGATCATTGACAGTCCCTCTCTCGCGGCCTTGGAAAACATTGATCGCGCTGGTTTCAAGAGTCAGACAATTCCAATTCTCTACACCTTCAAGGGGGAGAATCCGGGATCCGCTGATAATGTCGACCCGCGGGGTTCTGAGGGTAATGGTTTTGGTTCAGATCTCGAGCAAGCGATGGACAGTCTCTGTGCTGCTGCTGATTCTGCCATCAGCGAAGGGGTGAACATTCTCATTCTTTCGGATCGTGGAGTGGATGAGAGACATGCTCCCATCCCTGCTCTGCTTGCCGTGGCGGGACTGCACCATCACCTGATCAGCAGAGGCACCCGCACGAAGGTCTCCATAGTACTCGAATCCGGCGAACCACGGGAGGTACATCACTTTGCAGTGCTCCTCGGGTATGGGGTCGATGTCGTGAATCCGTATCTGGCGATCGATACGATTGCTGCGATGATTGATAACGGGGAGCTTTCCGATGATTACAACAGCGCAGTCGCCAAGTATCTCAAGGCCTCCATCAAAGGGGTGATCAAGACCATGTCGAAGATGGGAATCTCGACGGTTGCCAGTTACCGCGGAGCACAGATTTTTGAATGTGTCGGTCTTAATAACGAGGTCATCGGCAAGTATTTCTGTCGCACCGCTTCGCGGGTGGAGGGCATCGGCCTGGATGTGATCTCCCAAGAGGTGAAAATCCGTCATGATGACGCGTTCAAAGCCCGTGAGGTCGAGAACGATGCGCTCGATGCCGGAGGGTTGTACCAGTGGCGTGCCGATGGGGAACGTCATCTCTTCAACCCCGAGAGCATTCATCTCCTGCAGCAGTCTACTCGCCTCGGAGACTATGATCTTTTCGGAAGCTACAGTGAGCTGATCGATAACCAGGCGCGGGATTTCTACACCCTGCGTGGACTGATGGAGTTCAAGTTCGACCCCGCGAAGGCGATTCCCCTCGAGGAGGTCGAACCTGCTTCCGAAATCGCGAAGCGCTTCAAGACCGGCGCCATGTCCTATGGTTCCATTTCCAAAGAGGCGCACGAGGCTCTCGCCGTAGCGATGAATCGGGTTGGGGGGCGCTCCAATACGGGGGAAGGAGGAGAGGACCCGGTTCGATTTGAGCCTCTGGCCAACGGGGACTCAAAAAAAAGCGCCATCAAGCAGGTCGCGAGCGGACGTTTCGGAGTCCACAGTCACTACCTCGTTAATGCCGAGGAACTGCAGATCAAGATTTCGCAGGGTGCCAAGCCTGGGGAGGGAGGGGAGCTTCCGGGGCACAAGGTTCTCCCTCAGATTGCAAAAGTTCGCGGTACGACACCGGGCGTGGGGCTGATTTCTCCGCCGCCCCACCACGATATTTACTCGATCGAGGATATGGCGGAACTCATCCACGATCTCAAGAATTCGAATGTTAATGCACGGGTAAACGTCAAGCTGGTCTCAGAAATTGGGGTTGGGACAGTGGCTGCAGGTGTGGTGAAGGCCAAGGCAGACGTTGTGCTTATTTCCGGTCACGATGGAGGGACAGGGGCAAGTCCCCGTTCCTCCATTCAGCACGCCGGATGCCCATGGGAACTCGGACTGGCAGAGACTCATCAGACTCTGCTTCTTAACGATCTGCGCAGTCGGGTGGTTCTGGAGACGGATGGTCAGCTCAAAACCGCCCGGGACGTGGTTATTGCGGCGCTGCTTGGTGCGGAAGAGTATGGATTTTCAACCGCGCCGCTGGTCACCCTGGGTTGCCTCATGATGCGGGTCTGTCACAAGAATACCTGTCCTGTTGGAGTGGCCACGCAGGATCCGCGCCTCCGGGCAAAGTTCAACGGCGCAGTGGAGAACGTGGTGAATTTCATGAACTTCGTCGCTGAAGGAGTTCGTGAGTTGATGGCCAAGCTCGGCTTCCGTACGATCAATGAGATGGTGGGGCACTGCGACCGCCTGGAAATGCGCAAGGCTGTTGATCACTGGAAGGCCAAGGGACTTGATTACTCCAAAATTCTTTATCAGCCGGAGGTGAGTGATCAGGTAGGGGCCTACTGCACTCAGGAGCAGGACCACCTGCTGGACCGAGCCCTGGATAACACCACCCTCCTGGAGCTTTGCAGACCAGCCCTGGAATCTGGGGCCAACGTTTCTGCGGAACTTCCTATTCTCAATACCAATCGCGTGGTGGGCACGATTACCGGTGCCGAGATCAGTCGCCGCTACGGTGCCGAAGGGCTTCCCGAGGATACGATCCAACTGAAGTTCACGGGAAGTGCAGGCCAGAGCTTCGGGGCCTTCTGTCCGAAAGGGATGAGGCTCGAATTGGAAGGAGACGCCAACGATTATATCGGGAAGGGTCTTTGCGGAACCAAGATGATTGTCTATCCCCCAAGGAATTCACATCCTGATTTTGTTCCTGATGAAAACATTATTATTGGTAATGTGGCATTCTACGGAGCGACGAGTGGGGAAGCTAATATTGCTGGTGTGGCAGGGGAACGCTTCTGTGTCCGCAACAGCGGGGTGCATGCGGTGATTGAAGGAGTAGGCGATCACGCCTGCGAGTATATGACTGGTGGGTCGGTGGTCTGCCTTGGTGGAACCGGGCGCAATTTTGCAGCAGGAATGAGTGG
>JAAZXD010000188.1 GCA_014240355.1 Roseibacillus sp.
CAGTCCCTGCCGGGACCAGGCGTTCTGCTGGTACTTGCCTCGAACCGGCCAGAAGTCGGGCTGTCCCTCCCGAACGATGGTCTGGTAAAGCCACTTGAGGCTGAGCATGCGCGCGTTGGGACGGGCCACGTTCATGAAGTCCCTGCCGGCGGCGTTCCGCCAGGCCTGCAGGGCCGGGAGAAAGGCGATCTGGGAGGACATCGATCCCGTGCCGTCACCTTCCGCAAAAAATCCTCCGTCACCGAATCCTTCGGTCAGGTTACGAATCATGCTCTTCTCCGAGGCGGCAAGGAGCCGGTCCACGCGCTGCTGGTCGACCCATTTCTCGCCGGAGATGGCAAGCAGGGCAAGGGACGCTCCACCCACCTGCATCCCGAAATGATTGCTGCCGGGCGGGGTCCCGCGGTTCCGCCGGAAGTAGGGCCCGATATACCTTGTTCCCTTGGCAAGAACCTCCAGATCGGAAGTGATGCGCTCGCGCGGAGTGGAACTCGCCTCCGAGTAACTCTCAATGGCGCGGCCAAACTTCTCCCGGGTCGCCTCGTCCCAACCGCCGTAACAGAGATCGTAGCCCACCGCGTACCATCCCAGCGAGGGTCCGGCCCGCAAGGGTCCTCCCGGGGTGCGGAATCCGTCGCGCCCGTCCCGGTCCGGCACCCCCTCGAGAGCCTTTTCGAAACAAAGGCGTCCGAAATCAGCGTATTTCTGTTCGCCGGTCAGTTGATAGAGAAGTCCGTATCCAGCCGCATGTCCCAGGGTATAGACCCCTGGTTTGGTCAGATGCTTCTCCTGCCAGGTCTTGTCGACCTCTTTACCCGGTCGGAACACAGTCGTCATCGTCTCCCCGCTCCCACCGTCCAACAGGATACCCAGGCGTTTGAGGATGGCCCGGCCTTCCGGGGTCCCGGCCCTGGCCCGAAGGGCGGGAAGATCGCCCCGCCGGAAGAGAAGCCGGGGGTGCTCCCCTGACGCGGGAGCAACAAATCCTTCCACCGGGACGTGCCATGGGCGCTCGCCCGCGAACAGGGGTAATTCCAGGCCCGGCAATGTTGCCGCAATGGCAATCAGGATACGGATGCCACCCCTTTGCAGCGGAATCGACATCCTGAAAAAACTGGGATGGTCAGATCGAAACAACATTCTACTCAGGCATTCTCGCGCCCCTTCTAGGGAAGCACCCGCCATTCCTGGATACCTGCGGAGATCCCGGATTGCAGATGGACCTCCAGTTTCAGGCTCTCCGTTTCGACGGGTTGAAACTTCACCTCGTTGAATCTGTCGGTTTCGAGTGGGTAATCACCCAGGGCTTTGACGGGTTTCCATTCGTCCCCGTCCCAATAGAGGACGCGCCAGCTTTCAGGGACCTTGCGGTCGCCGCCGTTGGCAAACCAGTAGATCTGTACCCCCGAGACTTTTCGCGGTTTCTCGAATTCATACTGCACCCACTCGGCCTCCTTGAGGTTGGGAATTTTCTCCCCTTGCCAATTGCCTCGGTTGGTCCACTCCCCACCCCTGACATTGGACCAGGTGTAATGCGTCTTCGGTCGCTGGCGATCCGCAGGCAAAGCCGGTCTGGGCACTGCTGCAGGAGCAGGCGGCATGGCTGGCGGGGTCTCAGGGGTCAATCTCGGGGCGAAGACACTGAATTGCAACCTGGTCCCGACGAGATGGAAGGTGCCCTGGAAGACGCAACTCTTGTCCAACCGGAAATCGTTCGCGTCGACGTTGATGAAACTGGCCCCGGTCCAGTCGATCAGGTCGTAACTCCTGCCCGCTTTCATTCCGCCGGAGTCCTTGATCGAAACGACCACGCTCCGCTTCCCGCTGCCCTGGAAAGTGCCCCCGGTGACCTTGAGAAGATCCGACTTCTCTCCAACTTCGAAGGCCATCCTGGCCCCGTCGTTAAGCTTCAATCCATCCCGGAACGTCAGGGTGCCCACTCCGTCACCCGGGGCGATCTTCCCGCCGGAATTCACGACCACGAGAGCCGAGCTGCCACCGATCCCAATGGCTCCATCACCACTGAGCGTGCCTCCGTGATTCACCTGGACGGTCGATTTCGGGCTGACCCCGGAACCAGTCTTGTTGTTGACCAGGAGCACCCCGGCATTCACCACCGTGGGGGCACGATAAGCCCGGTTGTTGCGCAGGTCGGCCTTGTAATGCGGTGCGTTATCGGCGGTAAGTTCGGCCGTCCCCTCACCGTTCTTGATAATCCCGGCCCCGCGACACCAGGAAGTCGAACCCTGCACTTCCAGAACCAGACCACGGAAGGAGAGCCTGGCTCCTCTGGCAGTGTTCATGACAAAGTCGTAGGTTTCGGTTGGCGACCAGGCGGTCGTGGTCCAGGTCGATCCTTCGGACCAGAAATGTTCACCCCGTGAAACGGTGACGGCCAGATCCCCGGTGCCATTCAGGTTACCGGCGAACGTGTAACTGTGGGGTGAATCAACGAACATCCCGCTGACCGAATTGCGGGCCTCTGCCTGGTCGGTCATCCCCACGATGGTCACCGGCCCCTTGAGGACGTCGGGAAAGGTCACGATAGCTTCATCGCTGGCCTTGCGGACATTTTCCCATGACATCACCGGAACGCTGGTATCGCCTGATGAACCGGGGAGCAGGTCATCACACAGGGCCTTGACCGTATAGGGATAGGACAGGTGAGAAGCGCTGGGATTGTAGGGGCGCGACTTGAGAGGTCTCAGGTATGGCACCTGTTCGCCCTCGTTGCTGGCCACGTAGGAGGGAACCTGCTCGGGCTTCCCGCGCAGCGCGGCTTCCAGGGTGAGAAGGGCCAGCGGTTCGGCCGAACACAGGTTGGCAGTACGGTGCAGTTCACTTGACGTGAAGAGCGCCTGCTCCGGCCGGAAGTGCTTCCCGAAGGCATTGTTCGCGATGGTCCGGCCCAGATCCAAATAGCCCCGGTTGCCAGTGGCACGAAAGATCTCCACCAGGGGAAAGATGAGAAGGGAGTTTGACTGGGTCGTCCCGAGGTTGAGCTGGGGTGACTTGCCTCCCCCTTCCCCGATGTCCCCCAAATCATTTCCCCGGCACATCGCCCGCAGGGTCTCCCATATTCCGCCGTCCCCGCTCTGGCGGTAGCAGATGGCGTAAGCAAGGATATTGGTCGGGGTCGGCGACCAGGGCTTCCATGAGGATTCGACAATCTCACCCGACTTCGCATTTTTCTTCTCCCGCTCGGCAAGATCCGTTCCGTCAAAGAGCATGTTGCGCATCTGGTTGACCTCGGGCCGATAGCAATGTCTGGCATAAGCCTTGAGGTGCTTGAGCATCGTTTCACGATAGTAACGCCCCTTGGCCCCGAGCTCCTCCCCCAGTCGTAGCATGGCGATCCCCCCACTGTTCATGAGGCCGGCCGATCCCTCGGTAATCAGCGCATACTCGGGCAACGGCTCTTCTTCCGATCCGAAGGTCCGCAGCGAGGTATGGTGCCACGGAGGAAGACCCGTATCGGGGTGAACGCTCTCGGCGTAGCGCGCATAAAGGCGCTGGGCCCAGAAAAGCGGGCGATCGTCGTTATTGAGGCGTCCAAGCTGAGCCCCGGCATAGATGATGTCGGAGCCCGAATCAAAGAAGGTGAGGTTCCCCTGCACGATTCCCACCACCGGCTCGGTAATCGGCTGGCTCCAGACCGTCTCCTCATTCAACTCCTTCACGTAGCTGCCATGCCGGGTGAAGTTCATGAACCCCCAGTCCTGGATGTGAGAGTCCCAGTGCGCCGTCAGCATCCGGCGGGTGGCAACGGGATCGGTCTCCCAGAAAATCGGATAGTAGGGGTAGTCGCGCTTCATTTCGTGCCCGCTCTTGCCGGCGGGCCAGTCATTACCGTCCCAGCGGTCCGTATTCAGGTTGACCCAGCGGTGATGGCCCATCTGGAGCAGTCCGTTCGGCACCCGGTAGTGCTCAAAGTAATAGTGCAGGCACTGCTTACAGGCCTCCCGGTAGCGGGAGGCCCCGGTGAGGTTGCTGATCCCGACAAGAAACCGCATGAGGTTTCCCTGGTAGGCGAGATTCGAGGAAATGACCGGCTGGAACGGTTGTTTCGACCTCGGCCCGGGCCCTCCCAGCCGATGGATATACATCTTCTCCGGGGCCTTCAGGGTGTTGACTTCCAGGGCATCCACGAACAGCGGAGTGTGTTCTTCGCCGTAGGAATCGCGGCCGTGCACAAGAATGGTTTCGGCGTATTGGACCAGGGCGTCCAACCTGTCTTTGTCGCGCGGTGGGGCGGGCGCAGCCCCCGCTTCGATCAGGAAACAGGCACACAGGAGGAAGGGGATTGGTTTCGGAAATGTTCTAGTCATTGGCTCAGGGTTCAAAGAGCGGACGGGAGATTCACCCCTTGGGGCATGCATTCAATTCCACTTTGAGAGACGAGGCATCAATTGTTTTCCCTGCCAACCACCACAAAACGAGGATCACGAGGAATTCAAGATCACCCCTGAATCGGTCAATGACCCTGATCTCGATATCATCAAATCGCAGGGGTTCATCCGGATGGAAATCCATCCGGCCACTTTCCGCAGGGCGAAAGTAATGAAAGGTGCGGACTTTGCCCATGTCCAGGTTCAGATGAGGGTCTCCATGATAAGGCCAGATATGATTCTTCTTTGGCCGATTTCTCATCATATGTTCGGAATCCTATGCCAGAATCTCTTCGATCATTTTTCCTGCCACGTCGGTGAGGCGGAAGTCTCGCCCATTGAAGCGGTAGGTGAGTCGCTCATGATCAAGACCGCAAAGATGCAGGATGGTGGCGTGGAGATCGTTGAAACTCTTACGTTTCTCGACCGCCTTGTATCCGAACTCATCAGTCTCACCCACATGTACCCCGCCCTTCACCCCGCCACCGGCGAACCACCATGTGAAGGCATGGGGATTGTGGTCACGTCCGGTTCCGGAGCCCTGTGAATCCGAGGTGCGCCCGAATTCGCCTCCACAGACCACCAGGGTGGAATCCAGCAGGCCACGTTGCCTGAGATCGGCGAGAAGGGCGCCAATCCCCTGATCGGTTTCGAGAGCAAACCTGCGGTGATTGTCGGCTATATTGAGATGGCCGTCCCAGCTCTGCTCGTTACCGTTTCCCCCGCTGTAGATTTGCACGAAGCGCACCCCCGCTTCTACCAGCTTGCGTGCGATGAGGCATTGCTCCCCGAACTGCCGGGCTTCGCCGTGTTCCAATCCGTACATCCGTTTGATGAAGGCGGGTTCCTGCTCCACCGACATCACCTCGGGAGCCGCCATCTGCATCCGAAACGCCAGTTCCAGCGATTTGATGCGGGCATCCAGATCGGTCTGATCCGGATGCCGGCTGAAGTGACGGCGGTTAAAGTTTGCCGCGATCTCCAGAATCGAGCGCTGGCGGTTTCTCGTCATGCCCTTCGCAAGCTGCAAGTTGTCGATGCGCGTCCCCCTGTTCCTGATACGAGTCCCCTGAAAGACGCCGGGCAGGAACCCACTACCCCAGTTCTGGGCGTGGTTCTTTGGCAGACCCCGACCACGCGCATCTGTCATCGCAACAAAGGCGGGAAGGTTCTGATTGTCGGATCCGAGACCGTAGGCAAGCCAGGAACCCAGGCAGGGAAACCCCATGCGGCTGAGGCCCGTGTTCATCTCGAAAAGAGCCGGGCTATGATTGTTGGAACCTGAGAAGCAGGAGTGCACGAAAGACATGTCGTCGACGTGCTGGCACGTAAAGGGGAAGATCTCCGAAGCCCAGGTCCCACTCTGGCCGTGTTGCCTCCAGGAAAAGGGAGAAGCGAGAAGCTTTCCGCTGGTCTGGAAGAACCCCGTCCGCACGTCGGCTCCGTTCAGATCCTGACCGTGACGCTTCTGGAGTTCAGGCTTGTAGTCCCAGGTGTCGAGATGGCTGGGGCCGCCGTTGAGCACGATCCAGATCACATTTTTCGCTCCACCAAAATGACTGGAGCGCAACCCGAGAGGATTGGCAGGAGCGACTTCTTCAGCCTGCAGGGCATCGAACACGAGCGCACCGAAGCCCATTCCGGTGAGGCACAGGAAATCACCCCGGGAGAGTGGGGATCGGGTATCGAGAGCTCTATTCGACATGGATAAACTCGTTCAGGCAAAAGAGCATGTGGGCGAAGTCTCGCAGGGCCTCGAGGGATCCTTCCCCCACGAGCTGGCGACAGAGGGCCATTTCTTCAACAGATGCTTCCCGGCCCAGCGCAATGAGAAAACCCCTCGCAATCGCGGCCGCGGCATCCAGGTTCTGTTCATGCAGGCGCCTTCCGAGGGAGTCGGCCGCGGTGTTCACAAA
>JAAZXD010000189.1 GCA_014240355.1 Roseibacillus sp.
GACAGGAACAACGCCCCTCACCCCACCTCTGGCAGACCGTACTCGCGGAAAAGAAGGTTAAGCGCGTCGGCATCAACCACGAGCGGAATGTCGTTGCGGCCAAGAAGATCCAGGAGGGCCCTCTCCTCCCTGCCCCCCGGACGACCCAGGCCGGGCCCGACCACCAGCACATCCTGTCCGTCATCCCCAACCTCGGCATAACTGCCCACCGGCCTGATCATCGCTTCCGGTGGCGGCCCCGCGGAAATCAGGAGCGGATAGTCCTGCTCCATGACGTAAACGGTCACGAGGCCGGCGCCCCCGCGCAGCGCTCCGAGGGCCGCGAGTCCCGCGGCCCCGAGCATTCCCCGCGACCCCGCCACGATTCCGACCCGGCCGGCCTGCCCTTTGTGGATCTCAAAGTCCCGGGGCGGAAGGAGGGGGCGGAGATTCCGTGCAGTGGTCAAGTGGTCTCCCCCGGCTGGAACGGGTAGTTCCTCCAGGGCAATGACCTCGATCCGGCCCACGTGATTGAGAGCGCCGTCAGCCACCAGCCCTCTCTTAGGTATTGCGATAGTAGCAGTAAGGTCCGCCCGGACCGCTCCCTCGCCAGGCTCCCCGGTGTCTCCATTGAGCCCGGACGGAATGTCCACCGCCACCACCCGCGCACCCGCCCGTGCGCGCAGGTCGTTCATCTCGACCACGAGGGGACGCAGGGGATCGCGCAAGGGGCCACTCGCCCCGATTCCGAGCAGCCCGTCAATCAGCAGGAGAGGCCCCGGATGGTCCATCGGCTCAAAGGCATCCTGTTGCAAATCCACCTCGCCCAGTTCCCGCAGCTTGCGGGAGGGGAGGAGGCCGAGCTCCAGTGGTTGGAAGGGACAGCGTAGCGCAATGTCCCACCCCGCCGACCGCAATACCTGCAGGGCAACCAGAGCATCGCCCCCGTTATTCCCTCTCCCCAGATAAGCCACCGCCGTCCCGGGTTCCGGGTAGAGTGCCCTCAGAACCTCCCCCAGTCGCCGTCCGGCCTTGTCCATGAGAGCCTCCGCCGAAGCCCCGGCCTGGAAGACCTTTTCCTCCAGCTCGCGCATTTCCTGACAATCGATCAGGCCCATGAGCACATCATAACCCCGGCGAACTCCATCGCACTCCTCATTTTCCGGCTTCTTTGCGGCTCTAGGGTGAGCGCCGGTAATTAGCAATCCCCTCGGCAATTCCGCGGGCCACCGCATCGCGGTAGTCCCCCTTCTTCATGCGAGACCGCTCCCGGGTGTTGCTGACAAATCCGCATTCCACCAGGACGGCAGGGTTCCGGGAGGCCCGCAGGACATGATAGCGTCCGAACTTCACTCCCCGATTGGACGCCTTCACTCGCCGCAGCATGCCCTGTTGAACGGCTTCCGCCAAAGGCTTGCTCTCTGCGCGATAGTAAAAGGTCTCCAGTCCGGAAACAGAACGCCTCCAACTGTGGTTGTAGTGCAGGCTCACGAAGACCGAACTGCGATAGCGATTTCCGATCGCAGCCCGCCGGGGAAGCGAAATGAAGGTGTCGCTCTTGCGGGTCATGGTCACCTGGTAGCCGCTCGCCTGCAGATAACGCTCAAGTCGAAGGGCGGTATCGAGCGCCAGGTGCTTCTCGTAGACCTTCCCTGTCCAGCCGCCGCGGTCATGTCCTCCGTGGCCCGGATCGATCACAACGCGGCTAAAGTCGCCGGCGGAGGCGCCAGACGAACCGAACACGCTCACAAGAGCGGTAATAACAACTCCCCGGAGGAGAGAACGGAGGGAAAACATGAGCAGGAAATACCAGTGCAGGCTTATCTTGTTAGAGATCTTTTACCCAAGACGAACTGTCTCCGCAACGCATTTCTGGAGGCTGCGCCGAAAGTCGTTCCCCCCGGAAAGTCGTCCCCCCAGAATCCCCCCTCCATCCCCATTAACGATAGGTCATCCGGGGGCGCTCCGATAGCGTTCGAAGCCGTGCCCTGCTCTGCGCCGCCGCCTGGGGATCGTAGGAGATCCCACCCGAAACAACGACCTCTCCATTGGTGAAGGTCGCCAGGGCCGGCTTCCTGCCCGGGGCGGGATTATAATACTTCGTCCCGAGGTACTTCCCCGCGGGCGTGACCGTGCCATGGGCGTAGATATTGGGCGCGGACAGGAAGAGAACGTGCAGGTTGCTGCCTCGGTCTACGGTGGCCTTCGGCGTCTTGCTGTTAATGACGTCACCCATGCGGAAGGCCTGCATGGTGCGACCCGTGCGGATGTCGATGAGGTGAACGTAGAGCGAAGACTTGCGTGAGGTATTATGAATGGAGAGACGATACTCTCGCACATTCCCGCCGGCCGGATCTCCCACACGCTGGCTGTAAACCTGTCGGCCCCGGGTGACATTGAAGTAGGCCGTGTTGGTAACGAACTGGCCCCCGCCCCCGGGAAGGCGAACCACGGCCTTACAGCGGAATCGTCCGGGTTCGGTCACGCGGAAAGCCCCCGTAAGATCGACCCTCTTGGTAATGCTGCGGCCCGCTGGAATTGTCACTGCGCCGAAATTCATTGCCGCCAGGGGGCTGAGGGCAGTGCCGCGTGAGTTCTTGATTTCGAAATCGAGCCAGTTCAGGGTTGTCCGGTCATCCGTGTGAATGAGCAGGTCACGTCCGGCATTATTTGTCAGAGTCACGGTGGCAACCACCGGCTCGTGGGCAATGTATTCCTTCTCTGACATGCTGAGGCTCGCCTTGATCTGAGCCTCAACGCTTTCGCCAGCTGATAACGCCACAAGGGCGAAGGTCAGGAGCCGTATTCTGGAAGTGGGTAGCATGTTGGATGTGAATAACTGCGCCTGGGATTTACGCCGTAAAAGGTTCCCCCCGCAAGGGAAACTCGCCGGGTTTTCGATAATTTGTGCTCCATTCGCAGAATTTCCAGATGAACTTCATCTCTCTCCGGGAGCCACCTGCCGGACCAGTCGAAAGCCCACATCCCTCCGGCGGATTTCCCGCGTGTTCAGCCAGATCCGGGCACGCACCCCTCCACCCGGGGCCAGAAACGTCCCTCCACACGCCAGCGGACTCTTGGCATTCATGGGAAAGGCGGGATTGCGTTCAGGGGTTTCTGACCACTCCGCCACGTTTCCCGCCAGACCATGAATCCTGCGGCGAGAGACTTCCCCGGCCAATTGATCAACCGGACCCCACCCGCCCGCGCTGCTTGCTTCCTCCCTGTCCAGGGTCGCAGCTGCCAGCCACTCCTCCTGAGTGGGCAGCCGCCCTCCTTTCCAGTTCGCATAGGCATGGGCATCCCACCAGTCAATGCGCGTGACAGGGCAATTGAGATCGAGGTCCAGGCCGTCATGATTCCTGCCGGCCCGCGCCGCACTCAGGACCGAATGCCAGTCATCCGGAAGGTGATCCAGCTTGATGGCTGGTTGAGTGATGTGATCGTAGGCGCTGCGCATGCTTTCCTCCAGGCTGGCCAGCGCATTGAGAAACGCCGCATACTCAGCGATCGTAACCTCGTGGGCATCTATCCAGAAGCGGTCCAGTTCAACTTCCTTGCCGGCATGGTTCTGATAGGTGCCGGCCGGAATCGCAATCATGGCTGAAAGATCGCGGGCCTCCGGCGCACGCGGGCGGGTGAACAGGAAAAACCCGCCCACCCCTGAAACTCCAAGAATAAGGACCACCAAAAGGATGATGCCACCCGCTCGCATTCGCTCCCGGCGGGAGGCCTTGGCCTGAAGCGCCCGGGAAGCCCCCGCTTCGGAGGCGAGATCCTGTTCCAGCATCCCTGACGTGTTGGCGACCTGCGCCCAGCTCAACTCGATTCCCTCCTCCAGGCCCATCATCATCCCCAACAGCCTCCCGGTGCGGGCGGCCCCCGGAAGGTCGGCCTCCAGCACCCCCTGGAAGAGTTCCCCAACCATGACCTGATCCCGGGCTCTCCCCTCAGGATCTGGCTGGCCTGCAGTCGCAAGATTCGCAATCCGCACGACCTCGTGTTCGCCCAGAACCAGGTGTTCCGGCTCCAGGGGAAGAGTCGCAATCGCCCGCTCCCCAAGATAGGCCATGGCCCCCCCGACCTGCCGCAGGAATCCCACAATGGTGAGGGGCGTAAACTTCCGGCCCTCCTGAGGTATCTGGGTGAAGGTCACCCCCGGAAGAAGCTCCCGCGTCCAATAGACCTCCCCCTCTTCCTGTGCGGCCTCGTAGACTGAGCCAATCCCGGCATGTTCAATGGCCGCCTTGGCCCGCACGTCCGCCAGAAACGTCTCTCCCGACGGTCGGGTCGGGTCGATCACGCCCTTGAGCCTCACCAGGATCACAGCACGATCGACCGATATCTGCCGGGCGTGATAGGTTCGCGTATTCTCGTCTTCGGAGACCAACTCCACCAGCAGGTAATCTCCCAGCTGCCGGAGAGCAGGGCGGACTTGATCTTTTTCAGAGCCGGACATCACAGCCTGGGACAACGCCCGGAATATGCGACTATCCCAACGTCGCAAAGTCGAAAGTCAGGATGAATCCCGCCCTCCCGGGCAACCGCGTCCGGATCTAGAAATGGATGGCATGCCCCTCTGCGTCCAGAGAGGCCTCATGCACCCCTTCGGTGAGGGTGGGGTGGGCATGTATGGTGGCGTGAAAGTCCTCGATAGTGGCCTCCAGGGTGAGGCCAAGGCCCATTTCCGCAATAAGGTCGGTCGCATTCGCTCCGATGATATGAGCGCCCAGCAATTCGCCGTGCTCCTCTCCGAACAGGAGCTTGATGAACCCGTCGGTTTCCGCTGTGGCCTGGGCCTTGCCCAGGGCCTGATAGGGGAACTTGCCCACCTTGCAGGCCACGCCCTCCTCCTTCAGCTCCCGCTCAGTTTTTCCAACCGAGGCGATCTCAGGGTAGCAGTAGGTGCAGCCCGGGAAGACGTCGACCCGTTTCGGTTCGGCCCCCTCCACGAAGATCCCTTCCACGCACTGGGTCGCCTCGAACATCGCCGTGTGTGCAAGCCAGGGCGGCCCGGCAATGTCCCCGACCGCGTAGACCCCGCTCATCGATGTCTGGTAGCGATCTCCAATCTGGATCCAGCCCCGGTCCGTGAATTCGGGGAGTTGTCCGCCCGGCAGAACCGGCTCCACCCCGATGGCCACCAGACAAACGGCCGCTTCGATGACCTCGCTGCCCTTGGCATTCTCCACCGTCACGCTCACTGAGTCTCCACGATCCTCCGTGGCAGTCACCCTGGTATCCGTCAGGCACTTGATTCCCTGACGCGAGTAGGACTTCTTCAGGGAATCCCCGATCTCGTCATCCTCCACCGGAACAAGCCGCGGCATCATTTCCACCAGAGTCACCTTTGTTCCAAACGCACTGTAGATATAGGCGAATTCCACGCCGATCGCGCCCGCTCCGATTATAACCATGCTCTCGGGCTGGGTGGGCAGGACCATCGCTTCCCGCGAACTGATGACACTCCTGCCGTTAGAGGGCAGCTCCGGAAGCTCGCGGGACTTTCCGCCGGTCGCGATGATGATATTGGCTGTTTCTAGTACCTGGGTGCTTCCGTCCTCCGCCTTCACCTCCACATGGGCGCTGTCCACAATCGAGCCATGGCCCCGCACATAATCGACCTTGTTCTTCTTGAAAAGAAACTCAACGCCGCCCGAAAGCCTGTCGGAAACCTTGCGGGAGCGCCCGATCACCGCCTCCCAGTCGTAGGAGAGGTTGTCAAACGCCATCCCGAACTCCTTGGCCCGGTGTTTAAGGGTGTGAAAAAGATGGGCGTTCTTGAGAAGCGCCTTGGTGGGAATGCATCCCCAGTTCAAGCATGTTCCGCCCACCCGTTCCGCCTCCACGCAGGCAACCTTCTTCCCCAACTGCCCGGCCCGGATGGCGGCCACATAGCCGCCCGGGCCGCCACCAATCACAACGAGATCGTAGGACATGTAACAACGCGGAGTTCAAGAACGACCCAGACAGGGCGCTCCGCCCCGAAGCTGCTCGCACCCCGCGGAATGTCAAGGCCGCGCAGGAACCGGGCCCCCTCAGTTGGCCGGGCCCTCGAAGACCTGCAGGAGGAGGTTGTTTCCATCCAGCGGAACCCGGATTGGTTGGGGCGTGGCATCGTCCAGGTTGAGGTGGGGGATGATGGGCTGGAAGTCGCGGCCATTCTGAGAGGCCCGCAGATGAAAGGTTCTTCCGACGGGAAGCAGGACCATCGCTTCCCGCGAACTGATGACACTCCTGCCGTTAGAGGGCAGCTC
>JAAZXD010000018.1 GCA_014240355.1 Roseibacillus sp.
TGCAGTATCACGCACCCTGCTTCCGGCAGGGTGGCGGTGAACTGGTCGCCATCGCGGACGTGAACCGGGACGCTGCGCAGGCTTCGGCGGACAGCTGGGAGATTCCCCATGTCTTCGGGGATACCGCCGAGTTTCTCCGGTCTGATATCGATGCGGTGAGCATCATCGTCCCCAACAAGTTTCATGCTCCCCTTGCCATCCAGGCACTGGAAGCCGGGAAGCATGTCTTCTGCGAGAAGCCGCCTGCGTTGAATGCGGGCGAGGTGGAGCAGATGATTGCCGCCGCCGAACAGGCGGGGAAGGTGCTCATGTTCAATTTCAACAATCGGGCCCGGCCCGAGGCGCAGGCCATGATGAAACACATCGCGGATGGCACGGTGGGCACGATCAACTCCGCGCAGTCGCAATGGATTCGCCGCACCGGTATTCCCGGGTTTGGCGGCTGGTTCACGACCAAGGAGCTGTCGGGTGGCGGACCGGTCATCGATTTGCTGCACATGATCGACCTGGCCCTCTACTTCATGGGGTATCCCGATCCGGACCATGTGCTGGGGCAGACCTTCGACGACTTTATCACTGACAAGTCCTTCAAGGGTCCCTGGGGAATTCCTGACAATGCCGATGGCAAGACCGATGTGGAGGCAGCGGCTCATGGGCTGGTGACTTTCAAGAGCGGGCAGGTTCTCAGCCTGCGGAATTCCTGGGCGGAGATGAACGAGCGGGAAGTGGTCTCGGTTGTCTTCCAGGGAAGCAGGGCCGGAGGGAAGGTTGAACGCCTCTTTGGAACCGATGGGCTCGACGAAACTGCCATCGACTCCTGCGAGCTCTACGTGCAGGAAGATGGAGAATCAGTGAACCGGAGCATTGAGACTGAACCCTGTGAAGACATGGGCCGGATTGGCTCCGCGGCGAATTTCGTGGAGACCATCGAGGGCACGGCTGAACCTCTCAACACGCCTGACGAGGCTCTCAAGCTCATGAAGATTATTGATGCGCTCTACGAGTCGGCTGACTCGGGGGTGCCGGTTTCACTCTAAGTTAAATTCCGGGAAGCGGGGCGCTTGCCCGGCATATCTCACAACTCACAACTCACGACTCATGGCACTCAACAGAAAACTCCGCATGGGAATGGTTGGTGGTGGACGCGGTGCGTTCATTGGCGCGGTACACCGCATGGCAGCCAACCTGGATGGCAAGATCGAACTGGTGGCAGGGGCCTTCTCGTCCGATCCCGAGAAATCAAAGCTCAGCGGCGAGGATTTCTTCCTGGATCCTGATCGTGTCTACGGTTCCTACCAGGAGATGGCCGAGAAGGAGGCCGCGCGGGAGGACCGGATCGATTTTGTAACGATCGTGGTGCAGAACCACCTGCACGTCCCGGTAGCCCGGACCTTCCTGGAAGCGGGTTTCAACGTGATCTGCGACAAGCCACTTTCCAGCAACCTCGATGATGCCAAGGAACTGCAGCAGTTGGTGCACTCCAGTGGCAAGGTCTTTTGCCTCACCCACAACTACACCGGCTACCCGATGGTGAAGGAGGCCCGTCGGATGGTGCAGGACGGTGAACTGGGGCGACTTCTCAAGGTGGTGGCGGAATACCCGCAGGGCTATGCGGTGGGAGATGTGGAGGGCGACGGGCAGGGCCAGATTTCAAACTGGCGGGCGGATCCGGCCATTGCCGGGGCCTCCAACTGCATGGGGGATATCGGTACTCACGCCCATAATCTCGTGCGCTATATCTGCGGGGTGGAAGTGGATGAGCTGGCCGCTGAACTGTCAGCTTTCATTCCGGGACGCGAACTCGATGATGACGGCAACTGCCTGGTTCGTTTCACCGATGGGGTCAAGGGGATCATCTACGCCTCCCAGATATCGAATGGAGATGAGAACAACCTCAACATTCGCGCCTATGGGACGAAGGCCTCCATCGAGTGGCACCAGGAGGATCCCAATGAGCTGGTCGTGAAATACGCCAATGCTCCCCGGAAAACCTACCGTCGTGGTAACGACTACGTCGGAGAAGCGGCATCCTCCAACTCACGGACGCCCTTCGCGCACCCGGAAGGCTTTATTGAGGCCTTTGCCAATGTTTACCTTGCGGCCGCAGGCGCGATCGCAGATCAGATCGAGGGTAATGATCCGCCCGCGGGAGGCTACGATTTCCCGACCGTTGATGACGGAGTGGCGGGCAATGCCTTCATCAAGGCCTGTGTGGAGTCCTCAGGGAACAATGCAGCCTGGACCAGGCTGGACCTGTAGGGCAGAGAGCGTGAATTTTTCCGGAAATTACGCCGGGATCCTCCTGTGATTGAAGGGTTGCCGTTGCTTCCCGCATCCTCTAGCGTACAACTAATTCAAAGATCATCATGAAACAGCGACTGTCCCTCATCCTCCCCGTCGCCCTTGTGGCGGCCATGATCCCGCTGGCGATTGGCCAGAAAGACGGCAAGCCCCAGGGCAAGAATGCCGACAAGATTGCGCCCAGCCTGCCTGAGAAGGCTTTCGCTGAGTCCAAGAAGAAGCGCAAGCTCCTCGTCTTCTCGCGCACCAATGGATTCCGCCACGGATCGATTCCCACCGGTTTGACTGCGGTCAGGATGATGGGGGAGAAGACAGGTGCGTTCGAGGCCATCCTCAGTGACGACCTGGGTAACTTTGAGAGCGACAGGATCAACGAGTTCGATGCCATTCTCTTCCTCAATACCACCGGGGATCCCTTCTTCGAGAAGGGCAAGCCCGATGCCCAGGCGCGCTCGGAGCGCCTGCAGAAGAACCTGCAGGATTTTGTGAAGAGCGGGAAAGGCTTCGCGGGCTTCCACTCCGCCACCGACACCCTCAAGCCCAGGGGAGACAGCATTCCGGAATACTCCAAGATGATCAACGGTGCTTTCGACGGCCACCCGTGGGGCGGCGGCAGTAATGTGACCATTGCGGTGGAGAAGGGTCAGGAAAAGCACCCGATCGTGGCCCACCTGAAGGGCGGGAGCATGAGCTTCAAGGAGGAAATCTACCAGCTGCGTGATCCCTACGATTCCAGCAAGGTGCAGATGCTCCTGCGCCTCGATCTGGAGAAGAGCGATAAGAAGGGCCTCAAGCGGACGGACCGTGATTACGGGGTGGGCTGGGTGCGCAAGTGGGGTGAGGGCCGCGTCTTTTACTGCTCACTCGGTCACAACGATGCCATGTACTGGCACCCGGATGTGCTCAAGATCTACCTGGGCGGCCTGCAGTATGCCCTGGGGGACTTTGATGTGCCGTCGAAATAGGTGTCGAGTGGAGTTCCAATACATCTGGATTTCATACCTCAAGTCGCCCGTGGCTCCGGTCACGGGCTCTTTTTTTGGCGAGAGGAGCCAGTTCTGATCGTCATGAGGGACGGCACGGGTTGCATCGGGTCGGTCCCCGATTTGCTGGCAGCTTGAGACGCGATCCGGGAGGAGAGAGGTGAAGGTTGGCTTGAGTAGATCCTGTTTCCGGTGAACGAACGAACTCATGTGCCCAGTCCCCCTCCTTCCCGTAGAGGCCTGGGTCCATGCCCGGGGGGCTTCCCAGGGCCTGAGACTTCTTGGGGGCATGAGAAGCCAATTGGGTTACCTGCAATCAGGGCGGCGGCAACACACCCTTTCGTTCTGCCTGAACCAATTGAATTCGGACGCTTGTGAAAAATTTCACAAAGCCCTTGTGAAAAATTTCACAAATTGTTACGGTTCCCCAAGGAAAGCCCTCCCCAAGGAAAGCCAATGGCCAATTTCTTCCCGCGTTGGACGAACATTTTGCCGCTTAAGATAGCGGTTTGCCTTGGAGTTGCCGGGGCCGGAGTGGTGGTGGGATTTACCTACTACGCCACCCCGAAGGCACAGCGGGTTGGTTACATGCCGGCCCAACCCATTCCCTACGATCACTCATTGCACGTGAATCAGTTGGGGATGGACTGCCGCTACTGCCACAGCTTCGTGGAGCATTCGAGCCATGCCAACGTTCCATCCGCCAATACCTGCTGGAATTGCCACCAGCATATTCGCAAGGACAGCGAGAAGCTCAGGCCTCTGCGCCGGGCCTTCGACAAGGACTACGCGGAGTACGATGGTGAGCCCATCAAGTGGGTAAGGGTGCACAAGAATCCTGACTACGTCTTCTTTAACCACTCGGCTCACGTGAACCGCGGGGTGTCCTGCAAGTCCTGTCACGGGAAGGTGAACGAGATGGAGGTTGTCTACCAGGCCGAGCCGCACTCGATGGGATGGTGTCTCGACTGCCACCGCAACCCGGAGAACCACCTTCGTCCGCTGGAAGAGGTCTTCAACCTCGACTACGACGCGGAGGAATGGCTGGCCGAAAACAAACTTCTGCATCCCGAGTCCGGCAAGGAGCTCAAGACTCAGAAGGACCTCGGCCTCTACCTCAAGGAGCACTGGAACATCAAGGCCAAGGAGAGCTGTTCGACTTGTCATCGTTAGACCATGAGTAAACGGACCTGGCATCATCCGGAGATTCCAGCAGACGACGCGGGCATCGTGTCGTGGCGCAGTGTGGGTGAACTCGAGCGCAGTTCGGCCTTCCAAGCGCACCTGGAGCGTGAATTCCCGGAGGGCTCCGGCTACCTGAGCGAGGAAGACCGGCAGGCCACGCGGCGCAGCTTCCTCAAGCTCATGGGCGCGTCCTCGGCCCTGGGTGGGTTGACGCTGGTGTCGTGTCGACGGCCGGAATCCTATATCGTGCCCTACAAGAAGGCGCCGGAGTGGGTCATACCCGGAAAGCCACTCTACTATGCTTCCAGCCGTCCCCGGGCGGAGGGTTCCGTGCCCCTGGTAGTGACCACCTTTGAGGGTCGACCCACCAAGCTGGCGCCCAATGGCGACCACAACGATGGGTGCGGCGCTGACGCCCTGACCCAGGCATCCGTTCTCAACCTTTACGATCCCAAGCGCTCCCGTGACTTTCTGAAGGGTGGGAAGAAGGCTTCGCAGAAGGAATTTGAGGGCGTGTTTGCCTCCGTCGCGAGGGAGGGAGGCAAGCTTGCCGTCCTGGTGGGTGAAGACGACTGTCCGACCCGCAATCGCCTGAAGGGTGAGGTTGAGGCAGCATTTCCGGGTTCAAAGTTCTACAGCTACGAGGCCCTGCGGGGCGAGGCGCGCCGCAGGGTGCACGCCGAGGTGTTCGGAGACGGAACGGAGACCGTGGTCGACTTCTCGAAGGCGGATCGCATCCTTTCGCTGGACTGCGACTTCCTCGGGATCGATCCGATGGGGAAGGCATCGGAGTTTTCCAGGAAACGGCAGGGAGGGGGAGAAGATTACCGGCAGGGTATCGATGCGGAGGCCATGAACCGGCTCTACGCGGTGGAGACGGCCTACAGCCTGACCGGCGGGATGGCCGATCATCGCCTGCGGGCCAGGCCGAGTCAGGTTGCGAGGATTGCGGCACAGCTTGCAGCGGAGCTTGGGGTAGCGGTGGATGGTTACGAGGCGGGCAGGATGTCTGCGGAAGAGAAGGCAGGCCTGTTAGGAGACGCGAAGACCTTTGACGAGTGGATCAGGGGTTGCGTGGATGATCTCAGGGCGAGTGAGGGCAAGGCCGTGGTTCTGGCCGGAAGTCGTCACGGCGAGGAACTGCAGCGCATTGTCATCGCCATCAACAAAAAGATCGGGGCCTATGGGGGTCCGCTGGTGGTTTACCAAACGGGACGGGAGGGCTACGGCACGATTGAGGAGTTTGAAAAGGACATCGATTCCGACACCACCATCCTTCTCCTGGGATCAGCCAACCCGGTCTATGATCGTCCGGGTGGAAGATTCGCCGATCTGCTTAATCGGGCCAAACTGAGCATCCATCTGGGCTTGCGCACGGATGCCACCGCATTGGCCAGCGACTGGCATATTCCGGCCGCGCACTATCTTGAGACTTGGGGGGACACCCGCACCGCGAGCGGAATCTACTCGCTGGTGCAACCGATGATCCTGCCGCTCTACGGAGGACACTCGGAGCTCGAGATTCTCTCGCAGCTCCTTTCCTGGAAGGCGTTTGACTGGGCCAAGGTCGAGAGTGAGGACCCGGAGAAAAGGATCGCAGCTCCTGCGCTTATCGCGGGGGAGGGGTCGGGAGGGGAGCCCTCGCCGGCCCTGGCCGAAGTGCGCAGGACCTTCGCCCTGCCCGGGAATGCCAATGACGAGGGAGAGGTCGAATGGAAGGAGGCGCTCAGGGACGGCTACCTTCGCAGTAGTTCCTACCAGAGCATCGATGCCGAGAAGGCAGAGGACGCCGCGCCTGTGCTCAGTGCAGTCAAGTCGGACGGGATCGAGATCAATTTCCTCGCCGATGCTTCAGTGTGGGACGGTCGCTATATCGACAACGGCTGGCTACAGGAGGCCCCGGATCCCATTTCAAAACTTTCCTGGGATAACGCGGCGCTCGTTTCGCCCAAGACAGCCAAGGCTCTCGGGGTTTACGATGCGGTCCAGGAACTGGAGCCTGAAAGCGAAATCCCGCTCCTGGGCAAGGTCAAGAATGCACCCAAACCGCTCATTGATGAGGGAAAGAATGCGCGGGCGCCCATGGCGCTTATCAAGACCGTGGCGGGACGGATGGAAATTCCGGTCCTGGTGGCTTTCGGTCATGCTGACGACTGCATCTCGATTGCGCTTGGCTATGGACAGGGAGCTTCCGATAAGCGTGACGGGGTTGACGTGGCCAGCGAGGATGATCCATACGCCCCCGTTGGGCTCGTGGGGATTAACACCGGGTTCAATGCCAACCAGTTGCGCGGGGATGCCTCTTTCAGCGCCGTGGCCATGGAGGTCACGAAGGTGAAGGAACGGTATCACGTCGCCCTGGTGCAGGAGCATAACGCCATGAATGGCCGGGCATTGGCCCGCGAGGTTTCCACGAAGGATGTCGCACATCACGGACACAAGCTCTCCTTTGAAAAGCAGGTTTCCAAGGTGCGTGTGCAGGGGCCCGTTGATTCACACGCTCCCGAAAATATTTCACTCTATAAACGTCGTGGATCGACGACCTGGGAGAGTGACAGTGACAAGCAGGAGGATCTCATCAGTGACAAGATCCACCAGTGGGGCATGTCGATCGACCTCAACACGTGTATCGGGTGCAACGCGTGTCTGATCGCCTGTCAGGCGGAGAACAACATTCCGATCGTGGGCAAGGAACAGGTTGCGATGGGGCGCGAGATGCACTGGATCCGCATGGACCGCTACTTTGCGGCTCCCATGGCTGAAACGGACGAAAAGACCCACAAGAAAGTGTCCACCCCCGAATGGATACAGGAAAACCCTGAGATGATTCCCCAGCCGGTTGCCTGCATGCAGTGCGAAAACGCGCCCTGCGAGACCGTCTGCCCCGTCAATGCCACCGTGCACACCGAGGAAGGCCTCAATGCAATGGCCTACAACCGTTGTATCGGCACCCGCTATTGCGCCAACAACTGCCCCTACAAGGCGCGGCGCTTTAACTATTTCGACTATAATAAACGCAACCCACTCATCGACCACAACCTCTACAAGGGGCCCTTCGGCGAGACGCAGGTGGGCAAGGCTCCTCATCTCCAGCGGAATCCCAACGTCTCGGTCCGTATGCGCGGGGTGATGGAAAAGTGCACCTACTGCGTGCAGCGCTTGGAAAGTGCCAAGATCAAGCAGAAGCAGATCGGGCGTGACAAGACGCTGCGGGCGGGAACCGAGTCCACCGCGGTATCGATCAGTGCGGAGGACCTGCGGATCAAGGCGGACTCAGTCAAGGTGGCGTGCCAGGAGGCGTGCGAAGCCAACGCCATCAGCTTCGGCAACCTCCTCGACAAGGAGGACGCGCAGGTCTGGCGTTCCAAGTACAAGAGAGAGAAAAAGAACAAGGACGGGATAATTGAAGTCATCCACAACCCGCGCAACTACGATGTCCTGCAGTATATCGGGACGGCTCCGCGCACCAGCTATCTCGCCCGCGTGAAGAACCCCAACCCGGCCATGCCCGATGCCGCCTACCGCGGCCTGGCCACGATCCACACTGCCTGACTGAGGGCTCTGAAAACTCATGGCAGACACCGCTACCAAGACTACGAGTGAGGCGCCCGCGCCCCGGGAGGTAAAACTTCCGGTGCTGGAGCGTGAGAAGCTCGTTCTCAACAAGCGCTCCTACCATTGGATCACGGAACGTGTGTGCGGTGTGGTCGAGAACAAGCAGCCCATGGTCTGGTGGGCACTCTTTATTCCCACCATCCTCATGGCCATCATCGGGGTGGGTGGCGGCCTGATCTATCTGGTCACCACCGGGGTGGGGGTGTGGGGTAACACCAACCGGGTGATGTGGGGCTGGCCCATCGTGAACTTCGTGTTCTGGATTGGAATCGGCCATGCCGGAACACTCATTTCCGCCATTCTCTTCCTCACCCGGCAGAACTGGCGGACGTCCATCAACCGCGCGGCGGAAGCGATGACGATCTTTGCCGTGATTTGTGCCGGTATTTTTCCGGCCTTCCACGTGGGAAGGGTCTGGATGGCCTGGTACCTCGCGCCCATTCCCAACGCCAACGCGGTGTGGCAGAATTTCAAGTCCCCACTCCTCTGGGATGTTTTCGCCGTCTCAACCTACTTCTCAATTTCGCTGGTGTTCTGGTTCCTCGGGATGGTGCCCGACCTGGCCACCATCCGGGACCGCTGTAAGCGGGGAGTGAAGAAGGCGCTCTACGGCATCTTCTCGCTGGGCTGGCGGGGCAGCAATCGCCACTGGAGCCACTATGAGATGGCCTACCTCATCCTGGCGGCTCTTTCTACCCCTCTCGTGCTTTCCGTGCACTCGGTGGTGAGTTTCGACTTTGCCACTTCGATAGTTCCCGGCTGGCATACCACTATCTTCCCGCCCTATTTCGTGGCGGGTGCCATTTTCGGCGGCTTCGCCATGGTGCTGACAATCATGATCCCGGCCCGGTTTTTCTATGGCTTGGATGACATGATCACCATGAAGCACATCGACAACATGGCCAAGATCATCCTGCTGACGGGAACAATCGTTGGCTATGCCTACCTGATGGAGCTTTTCGTAGCCTTCTACTCGGGTGCCAAGTACGAGATGGCCGCTTTCACCTACCGCATTACCGGACCCTACTGGTGGGCTTACGTGGCCATGATGAGCTGCAACGTGCTGTCTCCCCAACTCTTCTGGTTCAAGCGGTGTCGCGAAAACCTCTGGGTCGTGATGGGCGTCTGCATGGCAGTCAATGCCGGGATGTGGTTCGAGCGCTTTGTCATCATCGTCACGACTCTGGCCCGCGACTTCATGCCCGCCAACTGGAAGTACTACAATCCGAGCTGGGTGGACATTGGTCTCTTTCTTGGCACAATTGGGCTGTTCACGTCGCTCTTCCTGCTCTTCCTGCGCTTCCTGCCGTGTATCAATATCGCGGAGGTCAAGTGGGCCAAGCAGGAGAGTGACGTTCACTTTGACGACAAGAAGGCGCACCCGGATGAGGGCACGGTGGTGGAGGCCTCTTACCAACACGAACTTGATAACGGAACTGCCGAAGTCTGATGAGTACCTCCGTCAAACGTGTCTATTGCTACCTGGCCGAGTTTGAAAGCGCTTCCGCGCTCTACAAGGCTGCCCAGAAGGTGCGTGATGCCGGCTTCAGCAAGTGGGACTGTTACACTCCCTACCCGATGCACGGGCTCGATGCTGCCATGGGTCTGAAGCGTTCCATCCTGCCCTACTTTGTATTCTTCGGGGGGGTGATCGGCCTTCTCACCGCCTTCCTGCTGGCCTACGTCACGCAGGTGGGAATCTATCCCACGGTAGTGCAGGGTAAACCGGCCAACATCTTCACTGTGCCCGCTTTCTTCCCGATCATGTTTGAGCTCACCGTGCTTTTTTCCGGATTTACGGCGCTCTTTGCCTGTCTGGGTCTCTGCCAATTGCCGCGCTGGAATCACCCGCTCTTTGCGAGTCGGCAGGCGCACCGGATAACTGATGACGGGTTCTTCATCGCTATCGAGGCCCGGGATCCCAAGTTTTCGAAGGAGGGAACGAAGGGGTTCCTTGGTGGGATCGGGGGCGACAACATCGAACTGGTCGAAGAGGATGGAAAGTAAGGTGATATCATGAAGTACTTTTTCCTCGCCTTTATCGGACTGATTGTCCTTACGGTCGGAGTATTCGGCTTGCGTGGGGCCAAGACGACCAGAACCCCCATTGAAATCTTCCCCGACATGGACCGCATGGATTTCGTGAAGGGACAGAAGGGCAGTGATTTCTTCCATGATGGCATGGGCTCCCGCCTCCCGGTGACGGGGACGGTGCCGCACTCGAGCGATGACGGAATTTTTCCGGTCGAGTTTGGAGCAGGCCGTAATGGGCACTACTATACCGGGGCTATCAATGATTACTTCGCCGCTGGCCTGCCCCTTGAACAACTCGGTCTCATCGGGGACGACGGAGCCTCCGAAATGCAGGCTCTCCTCCGTCGTGGGCAGGGTCGGTTCTCGATTTTCTGTGCGATTTGCCATGGAGATGCCGGAGATGGCACTGGACTGATCAGCAACTACATGGCGGCCAAAATCGCTAACCTGCACGAACCACGTTTTGGCAGCGACCAGTATCCTGAGGGCAAACTTTATCACGTGATCACCCACGGTCAGGGCCTCATGAGCGGTTATGGCGCCAACATCCCGGTGCGTGATCGTTGGGCCATCGTAGCCTACGTGCGCGCCCTGCAGGACTCAAAGAAGGCCCCGGACGGTCCGGCGCCGGCCCCCGCCCCGGGGGAGAATGAAAACCCGCCAGGAGGCTCCGCTAACTGATTTCCGGCATGGCACATCATCTAGTCACATCGGCAGATATCCCCGTCGACGGCGAAAAGCTGGCAGTCGACAAGGTGAGCCGCATCAGGGTGATCTGCCTGATGGTGGCGATTGCCGGGGCGTTGGTGAGCGTGCCGGCCCTTCTTGGTGTCTTCGGCCGTGGGGTGCAGGGATCCTACAGCTTCTCGTGGCTCTACGGCTTCTTCTTCTTCACCACCCTGGCTCTGGGTGGCTGCTTCTGGACCCTCCTCCACAATATCACCAACTCCGGGTGGGGTGTTTCGGTGCGCCGTGTGATGGAAAACGTGGGCTACGTCTTTCCCTGGATGTTGATCCCGGTTCTGCCGATTCTCCTATTGCCGCAGGTTCAGGAGTTTCTCTACGAGTGGATGGAGAAGCACCGGATGGCCAAGGACGTCGCCGGCTCAGTCAAGGAGGGCCTGCACCACGGCGAAACTGCCGACCACCTTCTCTCCAGCAAGTACTGGTATCTAAACCTCAACTTCTGGTACTTCCGTGTCATCGCCTATTTTGCCGTCCTCGGGTTCGTTATCCACTTCCTGCGCAAGCTCTCGATTGACCAGGATAATGATCCCGAACCGGGAACGAGCCGTCTCCTGCGGGCGCGCTTTCATTCCTGTTGGGGCGTGCCTGTATTTGCCGTGGTGCTGACTTTCCTGGCCATTGATCTTGTCAAGGGGCTCGACTACAAGTGGTTTTCCACCATGTGGGGTGTCTACGTCTTTGCTGGCAGCGCCCTCAATGCGATGGCGGTGATCATCCTGGTCACTATCGCGCTGCGCGGGATGGGCTATTTCAGGAACGTGGTTGGTCCTGAGCATGACCACCTGATGGGGAAACTGGCTTTTGCCTTCACGGTTTTCTGGGCCTACATCTCCTTTGACCAGTATTTCCTCTACTGGTACGCCAACATTACCGAGGAGACCCGTTACTTCGTCCTGCGCAATACCGGGGGCTGGAACTATGTCAGTATCATCCTGGTGTTTGGACACTTTGCGGCACCCTTCCTTCTCCTCATCCGTCAGGATCTCAAGCGCAGGAACGGTTACATGATTGTGGTGGCGGGCTACCTGCTCTTCATGCACATGATCGATGTTTATCACATGATCATTCCTGAGCGTGGTCCTTCCGTGACCAAGATCCTTAATCCGGAGAATCCCGAGAAGTGGCAGCTCTGGCTCAATGGCTCCTTTATGGGGGACGTCATCGCCTTTGTCACAATCGGGTGCTTTTTCCTCTTCGTTCTCCTGCGTAATATCGGATCGGCCGCGCTTTACCCACACCGGGATCCGCGCATTCTTGAGTCAGCCAATGTGCACAACTGATGGATCCGGCGAACGACAATCCTCTAAAGCGGTTTTCCAACTTCTGGTTGGGTCTGGTTCTTTTTGCGGCCTTTGGTCTGGCCAGTCTTGTCCTCGGAATTGGATTCAAGAGACCAATTGAAAACAGTTTCGACAAGATCAACGAGGAACGCCGGGTCAAGATCAAGCGGGAGGCTGACAAGGCCCATGCCGGCACATTGGAAGCAGCGCAGGGAGGCTTCTCCAAGGTTGGTGCCCGGTTTCTTGAGACAGCGCCAGCGGCGGTGGAAAAACCCGAGTTTGTTTTGCCCGGTTCGGCTACCCAGAAAGCGAAGGCTGCAGGGGGTTTAGGGGTAGTTGTTCCGAAGGGATTTCCAGTAGTGGCGGCCGATGCCGCGGTAGAGCAGGCCGTGATGGGAAAAGGGAAGTTGATCTATGTCGTGTGCTCAGCCTGCCATGGGCCCGAGGGGGAGGGGATGTATCATATCAACAAGACCGGGCCTCCGTTGGCAGGATCCGAGTGGGTGACGGGTCCGGTAGCAAACCTCATAGCAATTCAGTTTCGTGGCATGAACGGGACAATCGAGGTAAAGGGTGAAAAGTACACCCCGGTGGCCCCGATGGCTCCGCTGCCCCTGGATAACGAGTCGATCGCCTCCGTGTTGACCTATGTCCGGAACAGCTTCGGGAACAAGGCCTCTCCGGTAACGCCTGAGCAGGTTGAAGCGATGCGGGGGGAATTGGGAAAACCAATGCTGAGTCCGGCGGACCTCATTCCCCCGGATGCAGGACCGGGGCCAAAGCCCAACTAACTTAACGGATGTTTTTTCATGGCCTCTGATAGTAATAGCGAGACGACGAATCCTGAGGATCTGGAGTTGTGTGCGCGGATTGACCGCTCGCTGCGGCAGCCCGTCATGTTCTTCTTTGCCAGTGGGGCGGTATGGTTGGCGGTGGCGCTCATCCTTGGCTTCATTTCCTCCTACCAGTCACATGACACCGGGTTCCTTGCGGAATCCGGAATTTTCAATTACGGAAGGGTTTATCCAGCCCACGTGAATGTTCTCGTTTATGGGTGGGGATGCCAGGCGGCCTTCGGGCTCATCGTCTGGCTCATGGCACGGCTTTCGCGTAAGGAGTGCAGTTCGGTTGGAATTATCCTGACGGCGGGACACGTTTGGAATTTCGGGGTCCTGGTCGGGATGCTGGGTATTTTGGGAGGTTACGGATCCGGTAAACCCTGGATGGAATTCCCCGTCGCGATCTGGCCGCTCCTTCTGGTGAGCTACTTCTTTATAACAGTGTGGTCCTTTATCCAGTTCCGTTGCAGTGAAGGAGGTAAGACCTATGTGGCTCAGTGGTATCTGGTGGCCAGTCTCTTCTGGTTTCCGTGGGTCTATCTGACCGCGCATCTTTTTGTCTTTGCTTTCAACGGTCATCCGGTGATGGCAGCCGGGGTCAATGCCTGGTTTAAATATGCCCTCATCTTTCTCTTCTTCACTCCGGTCGCACTGGGCACGGCGTATTACCTTGCGCCCAAGATCACGGGCCGCCCGATATATAGCTATTCCCTGGCTCTCTTCGGTTTCTGGGCCCTGGCGGTAATCGGCCCCTGGGCCGGCATGCAGAAGTTGGCAGGCGGACCGCTTCCACAGTTTATGCCATACGTCGGAGCTGCGGCTACGGTCCTCGTTCTCATCCCGGCCCTTGCGGTAGGGGTTAACATCCTGATGACCGTGCGTGGGCATGAATCGGAGGTGGCTGCCAGTCCTTCCCTGCGTTTTACCATCGCCGGGATCGTGGCCTTTGTTGTGCTCGGCCTGATGGGGATGGGACTGAACACGCCCGGGGTGCTCAAGATGACGCAGTTTACTCTTACCGGCTACGGGTTTGAGATCCTGGCAGTTTACGGGTTCTTCAGCATGTGTGCCTTCGGGGGCATTTATTTTATCGTGCCGCGGATCACCCGTCGCGAGTGGCTCTCGCGACGTTTTATTTACTGGCACTTCTGGCTCACCACCTACGGTATTGGCACGGTGGTAGTCTGCTCGATCATGGGGGGATTCTTCCAGGGGGCCGCTCAAGAGGCCTATAGCCACGCCTGGCACGAGGCGGCCACCCTGACCTATGCCTATACCGTGGGGACCACCGTGGCGTGGGGCTTGATTATTCTCGGCAGTCTTTTCTTCCTTCTGCATCTCCTTCTGATGTGGGCCCGACTCGGTCGGCGTAGCCAGCATCCCACCCTCCTCAAGGGCAGTCATCACGGGGGAGCTCCCCACGGTCCAGACGGCGATCTCGACGAACTCCAAACCTCGGAAGCCTGATCCTGATGACCTTCAAAGCATTCATATCGGCGTTGGCAGCAAGCTTCGGTGTCCCGTGGTTGCTCATCATCGTGGTGCCCTTCGGCAAGATGCGGAACCTTGACGCCGTCCATTTCGAAATGGCGGTTGATGGCAAGGACGAGGTCTACGTCCCGCGTCGGTCGGGACGGATTACCACTGGCTCTGCCCTCTACGGGGCCAACGGGTGCTACGTATGCCATAGCCAGCTTATCCGGGCGGGCTATGCGGGTTCGGAATTGGGGCGTCCTGACTGGGCCGGATTCCGGGTCAAGGATGAGAACGGAGTGAGTATTAACACAGCCCGCGAAACCACGCCTTATGACTATGTGGGAGAACCTTTTGCCCACATTGGCCTCATGCGGATTGGCCCTGATCTGACCAATGTGGCCGGTCGGATTCAGGGCTACCTGGAAGATCCGCTTACCAAGGCGGAATCACCTGAGAACTGGCTTTATCTTCATCTATATAACTCCACCCTCAAGACGAGGACTCTTAATAACACGTCGGGATGCCCTCGTCAGACCCACCTTTTTGACGAGCGGGTGACATACGGACAGGGGAGCCCCGAGGCAGTGCCTGGGGTTACCAGGAATGGAGTGGAAGTATTGCCGACCTCGGAGGCCAAGGCTCTCGTAAGTTATCTGCTTTCTCTCAAAAAAGATGACCCGGTACCCTATTCGATTAATTACAGCCGGGAGAGGAAGAAGGCCGAGTAACGGACCCAACTAATGAAGTAATGGCCCATTCCAAGCAACCAGCTGATTCCAAGCGACCGGACCTTGAGGAAACCACCAACGTGGTGGAGGCCCATGCGGCCCTCCTGAAAACGGGCACGGCCCAGGCTCGCGAAAAACAAATTGCCGAAACCGGCATGGAACCGGTCTCGCTCTGGGTGTTTCTTGCCAGCGCAGTCGTCCTGCTGGTGGGCGGGGGAGTGCTTGGAGCAGGGGGAAAACTTTTCGATTACAACCCCCATCCCCAGAACTATACCCGTCCGGAATTTATCAGCGATGCAGACGCTGGTCCGACGATTGGTCCCATCCTGGAAGCACTCACAAAGCGCGGAAAGAACATCTATGCCAAGTGCAGTGGTTGCCACGGGTCGACAGGGAGCGGTGATGGCAATCAGTTCCCGCCCCTTGCAGGGTCCGACTGGGTGACTGGTAATACCGAGCGTCTTTCGCAGATTATCCTCAACGGACTGAGCGGACCCATTGA
>JAAZXD010000190.1 GCA_014240355.1 Roseibacillus sp.
TGTGCGCAAGGCTTTCTACTGGATGGCCCCCGCCTTCACCGCCGCGCCGGCCTTCATCACCCTCTGCGTCATCCCCTTCGGAAGCGCGGTAACTCTTTTCGGACACGAGATCCAGATGGTCATTGCCGACATCGGAGTTGGCCCACTGTTCATCTTCGCCATCGCCTCCCTCAGTGTCTATGGAATCACCCTCGCAGGCTGGTCCTCCAACTCAAAATACCCGTTCCTCGGCGGAGTGCGCTCGTGTGCGCAGATGATCTCCTACGAGATTTCCCTCGGCCTCTCCCTCATTCCCATCCTCCTGTTCTTTGGAAAGCTCAACCTCACCGACATCGTCACCCATCAGGCTGCCAACGGCTGGCTCCTTCTTCCGCTCTGGAACGAAAACGGCACGGTGATACACGAGGGCTACTGGCAGAGCAGTGGCTACCAGTGGTTGCTCCTTCTGCCCATGGGCATCTCCTTCTTCGTCTTCACCACTTCCATCTTCGCCGAGACCAACCGCATGCCCTTCGACCTCCCCGAGTGCGAGACCGAGCTGGTCGGAGGCTATCACACCGAATACTCATCCATGAAGTTCGCACTCTTCTTCATGGGCGAGTACGCCGCGATGATCGTGGGGTCCACTCTCATCGTAACCATCTTCTTCGGCGGGTGGTCCCTCGGCTTCGGCCTGGACGCTGCACTTCTGCAGACCGGGGGCGGCGACTGGAAATGGTATGCCGGATTCATCCACATGGGCGCCTTCCTGGCCAAGACCATTGCCTTCATTCTTTTCTTCATCTGGGTGCGCTGGACCGTCCCGCGTTTCCGCTACGACCAACTCATGAAACTCGGCTGGGTGGTCTTCTTCGAACTCGCTCTCTTCAATATCTTCCTCGCCGCACTCATCATAGCCGCCCCCCACATCGGCTTCCTCAACACCCTGCTGTTCGGCTTCCCTTCCCTCACTGTCATCGCCGCCCTCATGTTCTTCATCACCAAGGCAAACGAAGACAAGCGCAGGGTCAAGATCACCTGACAGGAACCAGACCGCTCCAGACGAAACCTGAATCCGATATGATATACGTGCAGACAAATGGGTCAACCCGGGACGAAAACGGACTCGCAAACTCCCTCCATGCACTCTCAATCCCCGGGCAGTCCAAGCCTCTACTGGATATTCACCCCGGGAAGCCGCTGTAATCTCCTGCTCTCATGGCCATTGTCAAAGTCAAACGCCCCAAGCTGAGCTGGTACGAGCATCTCTATCTGCCTGCCATTCTCAAGGGACTCAGCATCACCCTCAAGCACGCCATCGGCACCTTGCGGGGAAAGGCGCCGGGTGGAGAGGAACTGGCCTCCTCCGGCCTCGGGGTCACCATGCAGTATCCTGAGCAGAAATGGGATGCCCAGTTGCCTGACTACTACCGTGGCGTCCCCGCCCTCGTCACCGACGAACAGGGCCGCGAACGCTGTGTCTCCTGCCAGCTCTGCGAATTCATCTGCCCCCCCAGGGCCATTGCGATCCTCCCCGGCGAACTGCAGTCCAACGACCCGTGGGCCAAGGTCGAGAAGGCCCCACGGGAGTTCGATATCGATATGACCCGCTGCATCTACTGTGGCATGTGCGAGGAGGTCTGCCCCGAGCAGGCCATCTTCCTGCGACAGGACTACTCCATGGTCGGAACCACCCGCGATGAGATGGTCAACGCCAAGGGGCGGCTTTACGAAATCGGTGGAGTGCGCGAGGGACTGGTCAACAAGTGGAATAAGCTGAAATGAGTTCCCGGAGAAGAATGATCAGTTGTCCGAATGCTTGCGGTTTCGCACAACCTGGGCAAATGGTCGCTGATAAACCCAATTAAGGATGCCGTTTTTCTTTTATGCTTTCGCTGCGATCGCCGTCATCGGTGCGATCTGCCTCATATGCTTTCGCAACCCCGTGAACTCTGCCATCTCGATGGTAGCTTCTTTCCTTGGCCTCGCCGCCCTCTTCATCGGCCTCAATGCATATTTCGTTGGGATCATTCAGATCCTGGTCTACGCGGGCGCCATCATGGTACTCTTCCTCTTCATCATCATGTTGCTCGACCTGAAGGCGGTTGAGCGACGGCAGCGCGCCAACCCTCTCTTCCTGCTTGGCGGAATCGTCATCCCCCTCATCTTCATCATCCAGCTCTGTGCCATCCTTCCCCAGGTCCCCAACCAGGATTCCGAACCTCTCGCTCTCAAGGAAGCAGCGAAGGACTTTTACGACAAGGACAGGAAGCCCGGTGAACAGTCCGAGATCCACCAAAGCCTTGAGAAGGGGTCCCTGCCGGACGTCCACCTCGTGGGACTCACCATGTTCGGACACAAGGGTGACAACTCCACCATCAAGACTCCCGGCTACAACTTCCCGTTACAGATCATCGGGGTGCTCCTGCTGGTCGCCACGGTGGGCGTCGTAGCGCTGTCCCTGAAGAAAAGAGACTCTCTTCCCGAGAACTCTGAACACTGAATCATGGCCTCTCTCCAGGAATACCTCTTCATCTCCGGCCTTCTCTTTGCGATCGGTCTGGCCGGGGTTCTTGTGCGCCGTAACATCATCGTCATCTTCATGTGCCTTGAACTCATGTTGAGCTCAGCCAATCTCACCTTGGTGGCTTTCTCGCGCTTCAACACGGGAACCAGCGGACTGCCCGACTACAACGGTCAGGTCCTTGTCTTCTTCATCATTACGGTAGCGGCCGCCGAGGTTGCCGTCGGCCTCGCCATCATCGTGGCACTCTACCGTGCCCGCCAGACGGTCAATGTCGAGGATCTCACATCCATGAAAGGATGAACACTGCTCTGCAAACAACATCCCCGAAAGGAACCCGGTGGACAGCCCTGGACTGTGTTTCAGTTCAGGAATGCATCCGACTGCTCCTCAACACTTAGGCTCCTCGATCACCCATGCTGGAACTACTTGGTTGGCTTCTTCTTCTGCTCCCGCTGTTTTCTGCTGCGGTGATCCAGCTGTGGCTGAAAGAAATGCCCGGCACCGCGGTCAGCATGTCGATCCTCTCCGTTGTAACCACCTTCCTTATCACCCTGATTCTTCTCGCAGGCGAAGATACGAGCGCCGCGATCAATTGGGCCAGCGCGGGTAGTTTTCATATCGAGATCGGCCTCCTCATCGACAATCTCTCCAAGGGCATGATGCTGGTGGTCACCGGCGTTGGCATGCTCGTGCATCTCTTCTCGCTGGGCTACATGAAGGACGATGCCGCCAAGGCGCGCTACTTCGGCGGCCTCTCCATCTTCATGTTCTCCATGACGGGCATCGTGCTCGCCAGCAACTTCGTCATGATGTTCATCTTCTGGGAACTGGTGGGGTTCAGCTCCTACCTCCTGATCGGACACTGGTTTCAGAAGGACTCTGCTGCCGAGGCCGCCAAGAAGGCCTTCCTCGTCAACCGTATCGGGGACTTCGGCTTCATGATCGGCATCCTCATGCTCTGGGGATTGTTCGGCACCTTCGCCTTTGCGGAGATGGCAGACGGCGCCAGAGCTCTGGGACCGGACAGCAGCACCGTCACCGGTATCGCCGTCCTCCTCGTCTTCTGCGGAGCGGCTGGCAAGTCCGCTCAGTTCCCCCTGCATGTGTGGCTTCCCGACGCCATGGAGGGACCCACCCCGGTCTCCGCGCTTATTCATGCCGCCACCATGGTGGCCGCCGGAGTCTACATGCTTTTCCGACTCCAGGTTTCCGCGGGTGCTCTACTCTTTGAAGGCTTTGCCGGAACCACCATCATGTGGATTGGCGGAATCACCTCTCTTCTCGCTGCACTGATGGCGACGCAGCAGGACGACATCAAGCGAGTCCTCGCCTACTCCACCCTCTCCCAGCTCGGCTACATGGTCATGGCTGTGGGACTGGCTGGTGATCATGGCGGAGAGGCGGGCATGTTCCACCTCTACACGCACGCCTGGTTCAAGGCTCTCCTCTTCCTGGGTGCAGGCGCGGTCATCTATGCCTGCCACCACGAACAGGACATCTGGAAGATGGGCGGCCTCCTTGGTCGCATGAAAAAGACCGCGATCACCTTTGCCATTGGCACCGGGGCGCTCATGGCCATCTGCCCTCTCTCCGGTTTCTGGTCGAAGGAGCAGATCCTGGAAGCGGCCCACCACGAAACCCCGGCCTTGTTCTGGCTTGCCATCGTGGTGGCTGCCCTCACGCCGTTTTACATGACCCGCCTGTTCATCGTTGCATTCCTCGGCCAGGGTCGGTCCCGTGGCGCAAAGGAAGCCAGAGAGGCACCCGGGATCATGCTCTACCCCCTCTTTGCCCTTGCAGCCATGTCGATAATCGCCGGGTTCCCCTCCATCGCAGGCAAATTGTCTCCGGCCTTCCATCACCCGGAACATGCGTTTAATCCGACAAACCCGATCTTCCTGATCTCGCTGGCCGCTCTCGTCACCGGCATTGCAGCCGGCGTTCTCCTCTACAGGGGCCGCGACTCCGACCCCCTCGCCGACAACCCTGTCTTCAGGATCTTTCGGAACAAGTTCCACCTCGATGAACTCTATCTCGTCCTCGTAAGGTGCTGCCAGGACGCCGTCGCGGCAGTCATCCACTTTTTCGACGAGTTTCTCATTGGCGAACTCATCGTGGGCGGTCTCGCGCGCAGTGCGACCGGCCTCGGAAATATCTTCAGGCGCCTCCAGAGCGGCAACCTGCAAGGCTACGCAATCCTCTTTGGTGCCGGCATCATCCTGGTCATCTATCTCACCGTTTTCGTCCGCTAAGAACCGATGACTGCCTGCCTCGTCTTCCTGCCCCTTCTGGCCGTTGTGGCCATCCTCATGGGATCCAATCCCCGCCGCACGGCGAGGATAACAACCACCCTCATGCTGCTGGGAGGCGTCACCCTCGCGGCCCTCTGGGCCATGAACATGCGGAACGGTCTCGCTATCGACCCGGTGGTCCTGGCCAAACCCGAAATCCGCCTCGGCCTCGACCTCTATGATGGCATGAGCGTCATCATGATGCTCCTCTCTGTCATCGTCGCCTTCGCCGCCTCCCGCACCGGGGACTGCGAAGACCGCCATTCCCGACTCTGGAACATTTCCATCCTCCTTATCGCCGCGGGCGCGGTAGGCGCCTTCGTTTCCACCGACCTCTTTTTCTTCTACGCCTTCCATGAACTCGCCCTCGTACCCACCTTCCTCATGATCGGAATCCTGGGCCGGGGTGAACGCAGGCAGATCGCCTGGAAGGTCACCATCTACCTGGCCTTCGGATCGATTGTCCTCCTGGCCGGACTGCTCTGGCTTGTCACAGCCAGCGGATCCTCCAGCCTCAGCTTTGACGAACTGCTCCGCACCTCCATCCCGATCGAAGCCCAACGCGGCATTTCCCTCTTCCTCATTGTCGGTTTTGGCACCCTCGTCTCGCTCTTTCCCTTCCACTCATGGGCTGCACCAGCCTACGCCAGCGCCCCCGCTCCCATCTCCATGCTGCATGCGGGCGTGCTGAAAAAGTTCGGCCTCTACGGCCTCCTGCGACTCCACCCCCTGGTTTCGGAGGGCATGCATCACTGGCTCGATCTTCTCATTGTCCTCCTCATCGGCAACATCCTCTGGGTTGGGTTCGTCACCATCAACCAGAAGCGACTCGATACCATGCTGGGGAATTCCAGCGTAATGCACATGGGCTACATCTTTCTGGCCTTTGCTGCCCTGACAGAAGCCGGATCGAACCTGGCCAATCCCATCGCCCAGCCCGCCGCCATCCTCCTCATGTTTGGCCACGGCGTCACCATCGCCATGCTTTTTGGCCTTGCCGACCGCATCGAGAACAGGACCGGCACCCTGGAATTACGCGACCTGGGAGGCCTCGCTGGCAAAACACCTGGTCTGGCCTTCCTCTTCGGCCTAGCCGCCATGGCCTCCATCGGACTGCCTGGCCTCGCCAATTTCGCGGGCGAGGTGATGGTCTTCATCGCCGGTTTCAAGGGATGGCACCACGGTGATCCGTTCGGATGGGTGCAACTCGCTACCATCGCAGCCCTCTGGGGACTCGTCATCAGTGCCGTCTACATGCTGCGGGCCTACCGCAACATCTTCCAGGGACCGGAAGTCCAGGCTACCAGGGAAGCTGCCGACCTCACTGCGCCCGAGCGCCCTCCCGCCATCTTCGTCGCCTTCGTTCTCCTCGCGGTCGGATTCTTTCCCAACCTGATCCTCGGCCTTATC
>JAAZXD010000191.1 GCA_014240355.1 Roseibacillus sp.
GCGGCAGGGTCGAAAGTGGACCAGCCGCGGCTGGGATCGAGCAGGAATTTGCCGCTTTTCCCATCAACAGTCACATTGACGAAGAAGGTGCTTTCCACCACCGTGAGATCGAGGGTGCTGTATCCCATCTGGTCGAGAACGTTGGGCAACTTGGCGGTCTTGAGGTTCAAGATGGCATCGGGCTCCCAGAAATCGAGGAATCGCTGGTCGGAGCGACTGAGGTTGGCGGTCTTGATGTTGAAGACCTTTCCCTCGGGGTTCTCGACCTTGTAGGTCTCGTCGTCGATGCGGGCGACGACCTTCAGCTTGAGAGTCTTGTCGC
Source organism: Roseibacillus sp. (assembly GCA_014240355.1). Lineage (GTDB taxonomy): Bacteria > Verrucomicrobiota > Verrucomicrobiia > Verrucomicrobiales > Akkermansiaceae > Roseibacillus_B. Next base: position 323 of record JAAZXD010000191.1, read on the forward strand.
CCCGGGCGGAGGTGAAGGTGCGGAACTCCGCGGGATCGCTCTTCTCTTCCGTGGCCTCCCCTTTCTTCTCCTCTGTGGCCTCCTCCTCCTTGTCGTCGGCGGGGACGGGCGTGGCCATCCAGGCAAGGAGCAGGAGAACGGCCAGGAAGCGGAAGAAGGAGGTCTGCATGATCGCTGATGGTGAGGTTGCCCGGCGCGAGGGCCAGCTAATAATACGGAGGAAACGACTCCGATCTACTGAGCATTGGTAGCACAGGCTCTTCAGAATGATAAACGCAATCGGGGGGATCCGATGCCATGACTTTCAAGGATTCCAAGCAAACCCTCCTGCGAAATTCTAAAATGAAATCTTCGCCGGCGGGACGCTTCGGAATTGCGAGGGTCGGGGGTGGAGCTATGCTGGAGAAAGAGCGCATGATATGACCGGGTCGTTTGTCCACCTTCACCTGCACACCGAGTATTCGACGCTGGATGGCGCGGTGCGCTGCAAGGAGGTCGCGGCAAGGGCGGCGGAGTTGGGAATGCCGGCGGTGGCAATGACGGACCATGGTAATCTCTATGGTGCGATCGAATTCTACGAGGCGGTACGCAAGAAGGGGGTAAAACCGATCCTGGGGTGCGAAATCTATCTTGCCCCGGAGTCCATGGAGCACAGGCAGGAGATTCCCGGCCGTCGGCGCGCCACCCATCTCACCCTCCTCGCCGAGAACAATACGGGCTGGGAAAACCTCGTCCAGCTCGTCACCAAGGGCCACCTGGAGGGGAGCTATTACGGAAAACCGCGGGTGGATCGGCAGGAGCTGCGAGCGCATGCCGAGGGGATTATCTGCCTGAGCGGCTGCATCGCCGGACCGGTCAACGAATGGCTCCTGCAGCGGCAGTCCGACAAGGCGCGTGAGATGCTGGAGGAGCTGCGCGAGATCTTCGGTCGCGACAATCTCTACGTGGAGATTCACGACCACGGCCTGGAAGCGCAGCACGAGGTCAAACCCCAGTTGATCAAACTCGCCCGGGAGCTCGATCTCAGGCTGGTGGCAGCCAACGATGTGCATTTTTTGTCACGGGACGATCATGAGGCCCACGACGTGATGATCTGCATCGGGACGGGCAAGCTCGTCTTTGATGAGAAACGGATGCGCTACCCGGCGGAGGTCTACTTCAAGAGTGCGGAGGAGATGCGGGAGGTTTTTCAGGATATCCCGGAAGCCTGCGACAACACCCTTGAGATCGCAGAGCGCTGCAATGTGACGCTCAGTCTGGATGCGACCAGCTCGGAGAAGTATCCCAACTTTGAAGCGCCGGGAGGGATGTGCCGGGAGGCCTACATCCGCCAGCAGTGCTTTGAGGGTCTCGAGGAGCGTTATGGGAAGGAGAGGGCGGAAAGCGACCAGGAACTGCGGGAGCGCCTGGAATACGAGATCAAGACCATCAACGACCTGGGCTTCAACAGCTACTTTCTGATCACGGCGGACTTCATTAACTGGGCCAAGGAGCACGGCATCCCGGTGGGCCCGGGCCGGGGGTCGGCGGCCGGTTCGCTGGTGGCCTATACCCTCGGGATTACGGACATCTGTCCGAAGCGCTTTGGACTTCTGTTCGAGCGCTTCCTCAATCCCGAGCGGGTGAGCCCGCCCGATGTCGATATCGACTTCTGTCAGACCCGCCGTCCGGAGGTGATCGACTATGTGCGGCAAAAATACGGAGAGCGCTGCGTCTCGCACATCATCACCTACGGCAGCATGGGGGCCAAGAGTGTGATTCGCGACGTGGCCAGGGTGATGGGCGTGAGCTACGGGGAGGCCGATCGGATTGCCAAGATGATCGAGGCCCGTCCCGGGGTGAAGCTGAAGGAGGAATTCGAGGACAAGCCCGAACTGCGGGAGACCATCGAGAGCAGTAGTACCTATCGTGAGCTATGGGACTACGCGATCAAGCTGGAAGGCCTGACCCGCAACACCGGGGTGCATGCCGCCGGAGTGGTGATCGGAGACCGTCCACTGGATCAGCACGTTCCTCTCAGCCGGGGCAACGAAGGGGAGGTGGTAACCCAGTATGACATGGGGGCCATCACGGAAGTGGGACTCCTCAAGATGGACTTTCTCGGACTCAAGAACCTGACGGTGATCCAGGAGGCCACGGATTTCATCCGGGGGCAGGATCCCGACTTCGAGATTCACAAGGTTCCCCTCGATGACCAACCCACGTTCGACCTGCTCAATCGCGGAGAGACGATGGGGGTTTTCCAGCTTGAGTCAGGCGGGATGACAGAGACCTGCCGACGCTACGGCATCCGGCGAATCGACGACATCATCGACCTTCTTGCGCTTTACCGTCCCGGTGCCATGCAGTTCATCAACGAGATGATCGAGGTGAAGGAAGGTCGCAAGGAGGTGAAGTATGAACATCCGCTTCTTGAACAGGTGTGCGGAGACACCTACGGGGTGATGATCTACCAGGAGCAGGTGCAGAATGCGGCCAAGCTTCTGGCCGGCTACACGCTGGGAGGAGCCGACATTCTGCGCCGCGCGATGGGGAAGAAGAAGCAGTCCGAGATGGATAAACAGCGCGTGGTCTTTGTGGAGGGATGCAAGTCTGAGAACAACATCGACAAAAGCCTGGCCAACCGGATCTTCGACAAGATTGCGAGCTTTGCGGGCTACGGGTTCAACAAGTCGCACTCGGCCTGCTACGCACACATTTCCTACTGGACGGCCTACCTGAAGGCGAATTTTCCGGTCGAGTTCATGGCGGGGCTCCTCTCGAACGAGTTCAGCAACACGGACAAGATTGGCGTCTTCGTTTCCGAGTGTCACCGCATGGATATCGAGATCCTGCCGCCCGACGTGAACCGTTCTCAGCTTCGCTTCGCTCCGGAGGAGATCCGCAGCGGCAAGATGGCCATCCGCTATGGACTGGCTGCCATCAAGAATGTGGGGGAGGGGGCCATGGCGCAGGCGATCGCGGAGCGTGAGGGGAATGGAGCCTTCCGGGCGATGGATGATTTTGCCAACCGGCAGGACTCCAAGGTGGTCAACAAGCGCATTCTGGAAAACCTGGTCCTTGCGGGGGCGATGGATTGGACGCGCGAAACACGGGCCGGGATGTGTGACCGACTGGAGGAAGTCTGCGCCGCAGCCGGGGCAGCGCAGCGCGACAGGGAGAGCGGGCAGGAAGCACTTTTTGGCGACGAGGAACTGGCAGCCCCGGCCCCGCGACATGAAATCCCGGAGTGGCCCAAGGACGAACGCCTGGAAAAGGAGAAGGAACTGCTGGGCTACTACGTGACGGGTCACCCCCTTGACAAATATCGTGTCCTGCTGAGCTCGGATCGGTTCTGCAAGCTTGGCCTGCTGGATGACCTTGATCTGAGTGACCGGCGGGCACGCTTCCCATTCGCCGGAATGATCCGGAAAATCGAGCAGCGCGTGACCAGGAAGGGCAAACCCTTCGGGATTCTTGTCATCGAGGACTTCACGGGCAGCCAGGAGGTGCTTTGCTGGGGGGAGTCCTACATCCCGGCGCGGGATGCTGGTATCCTGGAAGAGGGCAGGGTCATCGCCTTGAAGGGAGAGGTTTCGATCGATGACCGGACGGAGAGTCGCAAGATCATGGGGAGCAGTCTGAAGGAGCTGAAGCTTCGTCAGGGTCGTAACGGCCAGAATGGCGGCGGACCGCTGGAGCTCTCACTCTGGGTCTCGCGCAGCAAGGCGGAGGATCTCGAGGAGATCCAGAGCGTGCTGGCATCTCATCCCGGGGAAACACCTGTTCTGCTCCACTTGCAGAGCGGAACCGGGAAGCGAGCCACCATTGAATGTGGGGAGCAGTTCAGGGTCCATAAGTCAGAATCCCTCACCGCGGCCCTTGGTCGCTGGATGGACTAATGTTAGTGACAGGATGACAAGGAAGTTCATGAAACCTCTGGGCACGGCAATGAGACTTTTCTTCGCAGGTATTCTGCTTGGTAACGTGCAGGCCGGGACGGAAGAGCCGTATAATGTGCTCCTGATCATATCCGATGACCTGAACAGCCGGATTGCTCCGCTGGGGGACGTGGATGCGATCACGCCGAACCTGACGCGTCTGGCGGCACGGACCGTGAACTACCGGAACTGCCTGAGCCAGTATCCTTTCTGCGCCCCCTCCAGGGGGTCGTTCCTCACCGGGCTCTTTCCCTGGAACCTTGGGATTCATGCTGCAGGTGGAGCTACCGCTAATGGTGAAAACGTAGTGCCGAATCGCATGTGGATGTCACAGTATTTCAGGTCCGAGGGTTATTGGGCCGGGAGCTATGGCAAGGTGGAACACTACGAGCGCAGCGAGCGGTGGGACGAGTTGATTCCCCGGACGTTTTCTGTTGATGGGAGGTTTTCTTCGGTGCGTGATTTCAGTGGCCACAAGGGGATCAGCGGAGATACGAGCTTCATTGTATACGACGGTGGAGATCCGGCGAAATTTGCGGACGGAGTGACGGCAACAGGGGCGATGGCCGCCATGGGAAAATGTCTGGAAGCGGACCAGAAGTTCTTCGTAGCGGTCGGCTTTTTCATGCCCCACACTCCCTGGATTGTTCCGAAGGCGATCTCTGATCTCTATGATCCGGCGACCTTCACGTTGCCGGAGTACATTGAGGAATCATATGATAACGCCTACTGGCCGCCTTATGCCTATCCCTACGGAAAGGCTGCGGATGAACGGCCGTTGCTTCCCGAGGAAGACCTGCGGGAGCTTTTTCACGCCTACTACAGTGCCGTGACCCTCATGGATCATAATCTGGGACGTGTGCTGGACTTCGCCGACGCCAACAACCTCTGGGATAACACGGTCATTGTTTTTGCAAGTGACAACGGTTTCAGCCTGATGGAGCACCTGCACCTCTATTCCAAGCGGAATTATTCGAGGGAAAGCATTCACGTGCCAATGATGATCCATCATCCGGGAATGGCTACCGAAGGGCGGGTCTGTGACCGCCAGGTGGGATTGATCGATGTTCTTCCCACCGCCTTGGACCTTGCAGGAGTCTCGCCCTATCCCAAGCCCATCGATGGCCAGTCTCTTGCCCCGCTGCAGGAGAATCCGGATCGTGAGTGGAATACACCGGCCTTGTCCTGTACGACCTATCCGAAAAATTCGAAACCCCGCTTTCGTATTGGCCAGCTGGGAACGTGGAAGCTGGTCGAGGGCCCGTTTTTCGGCAGTTACAGAAGAGTCATGGATCATGCCGCTGATCCGGGGGAGCATTTCGGGACGTTTCCGAACGGGATCGACCCGCGGGCGCTTGGGGAACTGGAAGAGGCCCTGTCCGGAATACCGTTTCAGGACGATGTCTTCTATGTGAAAAAGCCTGCCCTCGGCACTGCGGATCGTGATGAAGATGGTCTGTCCGATGAGCAGGAACTGGATCTCAGAGTACTCGGGTTCAGTCCCTTCCTGAATGACGGTGACGCAGTGGAGCGCTTCCGGCATGGCGGGGTGTCTGTCGAGAGGTTCCCGGAGAGTGTCAGGATCAGTCTCGCAGGGTTGCCCGTCATTCCCGGAGAGTTCAATGCTTCACACGATTACCCGTTACGCCTGCAGCGGTCCTTCGATCTGTCCGGGTGGGAAGACCTGCCGGGTATCCCCGGGCTGGGAGGATCCGGCCTTCTCGAATGGACGGATGATTCCAGTGCCGCTGAAAAGGCTTTTTACCGATTTGTGATAGAGCCCTAGATCCCGTTTAGAGACCCAATCTTTCTGCCCGTAGCCGGTAGAACACCCGGGGATTGTCGGGGGCGGCCCCCACC
>JAAZXD010000192.1 GCA_014240355.1 Roseibacillus sp.
TGTGGTGAGGACATCTTCTGGTAGTGCCATTTTCAGGAAGGATGCCGAATCAGTTCAAGATCGACCGCCGCGCAGTCCTCAAGGGCATGGCGGGCGTGGCCCTGCCCCTGCCGCTGTTGGAAGCGATGGGAAAGGAGGTTGCTGAGAAAACGCCCCGGCGATTTTGTGCATTCTACGTCGCCAACGGCATGACCCTTCCCGACCCGAAGCTCGGGATCGACGATTGGAGCTGGTTTCCCCGGGCGGAGAAAGACGGGAAATTTGTCTTTGGAATCCCGACCGAGCCACTGAGTCCCCATCGTGGAAAACTCAGTTTCTTCGGAGGTTTGCAGCATCTGAACGGGACGAAAAATGATCCTCACGTCTGCTCGGACATGTGGTTGACGGGCGCTCCTCTGCACGATCCCGCGCCCGGAACCTACAATACGGTGGGACTGGACCAGGTTGTGGCAGAGCATACCCGGCATCACTGCCGTCGCCCCTCGCTGGTTCTCTCGATTGATGCGGGCACGGGCTACACCTCGCGCACGGCTACCATTTCATATGATCGTGAAGGCAAGCCCATCCCGGCTGAGAATAATCCCCGGCGTATCTTTGAAAGCCTTTTCAAGAGTAACCGGGGAACACTTGAGAGCCAGCGGGCGCAGTTGCGCATGCGCATGAAACTGGTGGATGCGGTTTCCGAAAACGCGAAGGCACTCGACCGGAAGCTCGGGCAGGCCGATCGCGAGAAGATGGAACAATACATGACCTCCCTCAACGAATTCGAGTCACGCCTCCAGACCTCCGAGAAGTGGCTCGATATTCCGCTGAAAGAGCAGGACTACTCCCACCTGAATCTCGACGCGAATCCTGCTGATGACCCGCAGGCCTATTACCGCACTATGCTGGATCTCATTGCGCTTGCTTTTGACGCCGACATTACCCGCAGCGTCACCTTCATGATGAACCGGGAAGATGGCATGGGAATCAGCGATACCTTCCCGCTCAAGCTCGGGATGAGCATGACCCATCACAGCATGTCCCACAAGAAGGACAGGAACGGGTTGATCGAGTGGGGCAAGTACGACCGGTTCCTGAGCGAGCAGCTGGCCTATTTCCTGAGGCGTATGGATGGTTACCGGGACAGGCAGGGAACCGTGCTCGATAACACGATTGTCCTCTATGGCAGCGGAGCCAGCACCACGCACAAGAATACCAATCTTCCGACGCTCGTCGCGGGAGGCGCCAACATGGGCCTCAAGCATGGTCAATACCACCAGGCCGGTGGGCGCATGACCGACATGTACCTGAGCATCCTGCACTCCATGGGAATTGGGGAGGAGTCCTTCGGGGACAGCCGTGGGACGCTGCGCGATTCGATTTTCGGGGTGTAATCCGTCTCCTGTTCCTCAGTCCAGGTAGATAGCCTCGTTGCTGTTCAGGAGCGCGAGGGCCAGGTCGGACCGCGATCCGGCAGCGAGAAGGTCCTGGGCGATGGCGCGTTCTCCGGGGGTGGGCAAACGCGCGAAGAGAAGCAGGTAAAGGTGTCCCACGGGATCCTTCTTCGTGGAGATCCGACCCGCCAGAGCGGTTGCGATGGTTCCACTGAACTCCGAGTTGAGCAGGGTGAGGGACTGGGTTGGGGTCGTCGACTTGTTTCGCTGTGGACAACTGGCGTTGCTGTCGGGGCGGTCAAAGACGTCGAAGAGGGGGTAGCTCAGATTACGGCGCACGAAGATGTAGACGCTCCGGCGCAGGTGCTCGGCAGGATCGGGGCTGACCTCCCAGTTCCTGTTGCGGATGGTGGCGGTGATCTCACGCGGCAGTGGAGGCCGTATGCTGGGTCCTCCCATCTTGCGATTGAGGAGACCTGCCACCGCGAGGAAGGAGTCCCGGATCGCTTCGCCCTCCAGGCGTTTGCGGGGAGCGCGGGAGAGGAGGAAGTTGCCGGGATCGAGGGAGAGCCGCTTTTGCCAGTCCGGGCCTGATCCCCGGCTGGCCTGCCGGTAGGTCCGGGAGGTCAGAATCAGGCGGTGCATGGCTTTCAGGCTCCACTTTCGATGCGGCAGTTCGGTGGCGAGCCAATCCAGTAAGGCTGGGTGGGTGGGTTTCTGTCCGGTGCGCCCGAAGTCGTTGGGAGTGGTCACCAGGGCGCGGCCGAAGTGGTGGAGCCAGAGACGGTTGACGATGACACGGGTGGTGAGCGGGTGGTTGGCCCGGGTGAGCCACTCTGCGAGGGCAGTGCGACGGTAGGAAGTGGTGGCTCCATCCGGGGCGACGGGAATCTGGGCGTTGGCTGAATTGAGCACGCGGGGGAAGGCCGGGCGAACCGGCGCTCCGGGTCGGCGGAAATCACCGGCCTCCATGACGAAGCTCATGGGCGGATCAGGGCGGGACTCCTTCACTTGAGGCGGGAGTTGCTTGCTTTTCCTGGGATCGATTACGGTGGCGGCAAAGAAGGAACGGAAGCGGTAGAAGTCCTCGATGCTGATGGGATCGGTCTTATGGGCGTGGCACTGGGCACAACCGAGGGTGAGACCGAGGAAGGCCTCGCCCACGGTCTGCGTCATCTTGTTCAGGAACTCGTGGCGGCGCTCGGTCGCGAGGTTGATATCGGTCATGTCCGGTCCGGCCATGAGGAAGCCGGTGGCGAGGCGGGCGTGTTCATCAGGAGGGGCCACTTCGTCGCCCGCGAGCTGATGCCGGAGGAAGCGGTCGTAGGGCAGATCGTCATTGAGAGCCCGGATGACCCAGTCGCGATAGCGCCAGGCCTCCTTTCTCTCCTGGTCGAATTCAAAGCCGTCACTTTCTGCAAAGCGGGCCACATCGAGCCAGTGCTGAGCCCAGCGTTCGCCGTAGGAGGAGGAAGAAAGGAGGCGGTCGATGACGTGCTCGTAGGCAGTGGGGCTGGGATCGTTGAGAAAGGCCTCGATTTCAGCAGGGGTCGGCGGGAGGCCGGTCAGGTCGAAGGTTACCCGGCGCAGGAGGGTGCGGCGATCGGCTTCCGGTGCCACGGCGAGACCCTTTTCGGCAAGCCTTGCGCCGATAAACCGGTCGATCGGATTCGGGGAGTCTCCTTCAGGGAGCCCGGGGCGCACCGGAGGGCGGAAAGACCAGTGCCGGCGTTCCACGTCGGTGATGGCGCGCTCGGGTTCGGAGGCCTGAGTTGCGGCCGGGCATCCCAGCAGCAGGAAGACCGGAATCACGATTCTCGGGGGTGGCTTCATTTCAACCCAGAATATCGTGCACGATTTTTCCCGCCACGTCGGTGAGGCGGTCCTTGCGCCCGTTGTGAAGATAGGTGAGCTGCTCGTGATCGATGCCGAGCAGGTGAAGCCAGGTGGCATGCAGGTCGTGGACGTGGACGGGTTTGTCTTCGGCACGCAGACCGATTGCGTCGGTGGAGCCGTAGGCAGTGCCGCCCGTCACCCCTGCCCCCGCCATGACGACACTGTAGCCCCAGGGATTGTGGTCGCGGCCGGTGCCCTGTTCGCTCATGGGCATCCGGCCGAACTCGCCGCCCCAGATGACGAGGGTGTCCTCCAGCAGCCCGCGTGCCTTGAGATCGCGTAGCAAGCCGGCCACAGGTTTGTCGGTGGCGCCGCAGTAGTGGCTGTGATTCTTGAGGACATCCTTGTGGGCGTCCCACCCGGTAGTGTTGCCGGAGTAGAGCTGCACGAAGCGCACCCCGCTTTCGATCATGCGGCGGGCGAGGAGACAGCGTGTGCCGAATTCCCGGGTGTGCTTCTCGTCGATTCCGTAGAGCCTCCGGGTCGCCTCGCTTTCGTGCGAGATATCAACCAGTTCGGGAGCGGCGGATTGCATCCGGAAAGCGAGTTCGTATGAGTCGACGCGGGCATTGAGTTCGTCGTCAAAGTCACGTTGGGCCAGATGCTCGCCATTGAATCTGCGGATGGCCTCCAGCACCCGGCGTTGACGCTCGGGAGTGATGCCCTTCGGTGGATCAAGGTTGAGGATGGGATTGCTTCCCGGGCGCATGGTGGTGCCCTGGTAGGTGGCGGGGAGAAATCCGGAGCCCCATGCCGGGGGCCCTCCCTTCAAACCGCCTCCGGGATCGGGAAGGACCACGAAGGCGGGCATGTTCTGGTTCTCAGTGCCCAGTCCGTAGGCCACCCAGCTTCCCAAGCTCGGTTTGCCCATGAGGATGGAGCCGGTGTTCATCTGGTAAACCGACTGCGGGTGGTTGACGCTGTCACCGTGACAGCTGCGGACGACGCAGAGATCATCGGCCAGTTCTGCGAGGTGCGGGAGGAATTCGCTGATCTCGAGACCGGATTGTCCGTGTTTGTGGAAGGGCTTGATGGGGCCGAGGAGGGCATTCCTGGCGACGTCACGACGGGTCATGACGGAACCGAAGCTCTCCGGGAGCGGTTTGCCCGAGTATCTCTGCAGATCGATCTTGGGATCCCAGAGATCCATGTGACTGGGCCCGCCATGCATGAAGAGATAGATCACGCGTCTGGCCTGTCCGGGGAAGTGGGATGGCTTTGGTACGAGTGGACGATTCGTTGTTGCGGCGTTCCCCTCCCCGGACGGGAGGAGATGGGCCAGGGCCAGGCTGCCGATGCCACCGCCGGAATGGAGGAGGAACTGGCGTCTGCTGGCGGACGGTGGCATCGGAGATTTCTAGCATTGTGATCGGGTGGAACCAAGCCGCCACCACGCTTTTGTATGCGTTCTCCCCGTCACCATTGATCTCCCGGCGCCGGGGATTCTTCGTGCCGTTCATGCTGGCGTGCAGTTTGTGCTGTTCCCCCGCGTCTGGAATCGTGCGGTCTGTGGCCACAAACCACTTTCGGGCGAGGCGTTCACGCGTTAGAAGTCACCCATGAAACGCTTGTGGCCTTTCCTCCTGGTCCTGGCTTCCTGCCTGCACGCCCGGGAGGCGCCCAACATCCTTGTCATCATGGCCGATGATTGCACCTACAACGATCTGCCGGTCTATGGGGGAGAGAACGCGAAAACACCGAATATCGACAAACTGGCGAAAGAGAGCCTGGTCTTCAACCGCGCCTATCTTACGGAAGCGATGTGCCAACCGTGCCGGGCGGAATTGTTCAGCGGGCAGTATCCCATGCGCAATGGCTGTGCCTGGAACCATTCCGCCAGTCGCGATTCGGTCACCAGCATGCCGCAGCATCTCACCCCGCTCGGATATCGGGTTGGCCTGGCCGGGAAGGTGCACGTGAAGCCGAAGAAGGCGTTTCCTTTTGAGGTGGTGAAGGGTTTCGATACGAACTGCGTTCGTAATCCCACCCGCCCTCATCAGCTGGAGGGTCTGGTTGAGTTCATGGAGCGGGACCGGAAGAAGCCCTTCTGCCTGGTGGTGGCGCTGGTGGAGCCGCACATCCCGTGGGTGATGGGAGATGCCTCTCAATATCCCCCGGCCAAGCTGAAGTTGCCCCCCAATATCGCGGACACGGTGCGGACCCGGCAGGATTTTGCAGCCTACCTGGCCGAGATCACCTACATGGACGGCCAGGTGGGGGAAATTCTCAGGACGCTGGAAAAAAGTGGCAAGGGGAAGGATACCCTGGTCCTGTTCACTTCGGAACAGGGTTCACAGTTCCCCGGCTGCAAGTGGACCAACTGGGACACGGGGGTGCACACTGCCTTCATGGCACGCTGGCCGGGTCGGATCGAGGAAGGACGACGCACGGATGCCGTCGTGCACTACGCCGATATCCTGCCCACGGTCCTTGCGCTGGCCGGGGGTGATGGTTCCAGGCACGCCTATGACGGCAGCAGTTTTGCGGAGGTGCTCCTCGGAAAGGAAGATCGCCACCGCGAGTATGCCTACGGGCTTCACAACAACATTCCGGAAGGTCCGCGGTATCCGATCCGGACGGTGACGGATGGCGAGTGGCGCTATATCCGGAACCTGCTTCCGGAAGAGATTTACATCGAAAAACACCTGATGGGAATGAAGGGAACGGGGGTGCTCAACAACCCCTACTGGGCGACCTGGGTGCGGGATTCATGGAACGATCCACATACCTACAAGGTGGTGCGCCGCTACATGCGCCGTCCCGCTGAGCAACTTTACCGCACTTCGCAGGACCCCTA